>SFOK01000095.1 GCA_004552395.1 Bacteroidales bacterium
GATCCGCATGATTTGCGAAAGCTGTGCTTTCTACGGGGCCGGCCGCAATGTCTCGGTGGAATATAATTCCGATCCGGCCACCATAGAGATGGACTTTATCCCCGACTATATGGAACGGATAGTGCAGAACCTTCTGTCGAATTCAATCAAATTTTCCAATGCCGACAGTGTGGTAAAAGTTGCCACTTCAATAGAGAGCGGCAACTTAGTACTTACTGTACACGACGATGGCATCGGCATGACAGCCGGGCAGCGGGAGAAGATTTTCGAGCCCTTTTATCAGGTAGAGGGACACAGCCGCAACCTCGGCACCGGAGTGGGTCTCTCGCTTGTAAGTCTCTCGGTGAAGGCCATGGATGGAAGCATCGGCGTTGATTCCGAACCGGACAAGGGTTCTACATTCACAGTAAGTATACCATTGAAGTGCAAAACTGAGCCTGAAGGCAAATTCCTGTCTTCAGACTGTCAACTGAACGAGATTGCCCGGGAGACGGCCTCCCCGGTGAAATGCGACTCATCGGACGACAACACGGAGGACGGCGTGCGCATCCTCATAGTCGAGGATACGCCCGATGTGGCCAAGTATATAAGAAAGCTGCTCAATCCCGACTATCACTATTATTTCGCCGCAAACGGCCGAGACGGCTTGAATAAAGCCGCCTCATTGGTGCCTGACGTGATAATCACCGATGTCATGATGCCGGAGATGGACGGTTTTGAGTTGACCGAACGTATCCGCCGGTCGGAGTTGCTCAACCATATTCCCATAATTATCGTCACAGCAAAGGCCACTCACGGGGACCGTATACGGGGATTTGATGCCGGAGCGGACGCTTACCTCGAAAAACCGTTTCATGCCGACGAACTGAACATCCGAGTCGAGAAGCTCCTAGAGCAGCGCCGCCTGCTGCAAGAAAAGTTTATGTCCATGTTGCCCCTTCCTTCCGCGATACCCGAACAATCAAATAAATCCGGCCATTCGGAAGCCACAATCCCCTCTGAGCGCGACCGCGAATTTTATGAAAAATTCACCGGTTTGGTGCGGGCGCAGATGGCAGAGGGGAAGATAAGCTACGGGGAACTGGCATCCGATATGTGCCTCTGCCGGGCCCAGCTCGGCCGCAAACTCAAGGCAATCACAGGTATGACACTGACCGAACTCGTGCTCGACATCCGCATAGCCCGGGCAAAGGAGTTGCTCATCACCACAGATCTTCCGGTCGCCGACATCGCCATGCAGTGCGGCATTGACAACCCGCCCTACTTCAGTCAGCTCTTCCGCAAAGCCACAGACCGGTCTCCTCAGCAATTCCGCAACGCTTGCAGCAAAAATCCCGGCATCCAATTATCCATTCTCCACAAAAATTGTTAACGGGGAAGTCAAAAATCCGGCTGTACAATTATCAAAATTCTTCATTTATCGGTTCTATGGCTGATAATTAGTCTGATTTATTCAGATTATTTGATTAACTTTGCCATATTAAGTAACTCGCAAAAATTAGATGATACATAATTGCGAAGGATTTTTGTGTGATTTGGCCGGTTGAGCGAAGGAGTGTAGCGGGTTACATGACTGAGCTCCTACGGACAAAGCGCAAAAAAGACGAGCAAAGATGTGTCAGTATCCTGAGTTACATAATTTGTTTTACCATTAACTAATTTTTAAGTATTACTTAAACTCTTGCAATATGGGAAATAGCGGTAATCAAAGATCATTAGGAAATGCTATCTGTATTTTCTACGGTATATTAGCTATAAGCGGTATTATCTCTATAGCTAATAGTAAGCTCGGACTTTTCAATCAGAATTATAATCATATACTCTGGATTGTAACAAATCTCATTTGCTGCTTCAGTATGGGATCTTTAGCACTAAAAAAGTGTGTCGTCCCTTCCAAATTGGGAAGAGCCGGTGCCGCGATGTCAATTCTTATGAATGTCGAGGAGGCCGATTTCGTCTACCTCAAAGAGAAAACCAAATCAACCGCCGGAAACCTCAGCGTCCAACTTGACAAACTTTCCAAAGCCGGATACATAACGGTAGAAAAGGGATTTGCGGGCAGAAAGACACGCACAGTCTGCCAAGTGACCGAACAAGGCCGAAAAGCCTTTGAAGACTATGTAGACGCCCTGAAAAGCTATCTTAACCTCTGATCAACAGTTCTCATCTATAGCGCCGGTTCTGACATCAGACTCGGCGCTTTGTGCATCTCTTTATTCTTCCTTATGTGGCGGTAATGTAGCAGTGAAAACGACATGATTATCCTCATCTGCACCACACCGAGGGCAAATTCGGGCGGGAGAATGAGGGCCGATACGGGAGCGCAAAGTGCTGAGGCTCATAAGCGTAGACGCTGCGGGCGCTGGACGCTGCGCCCCTACATGCGGATGAATGAGGGGAATAGGATTAACCGAACGAGTGGATGAGGGCCGAGGGATTGAATGGGAGTTCGAGTTCGAGTTGAGGGAACGGTGGTTAGAGTTCGAGCTGTTTATCGCGGCAGCGCATCACGGGGGCCGGGAAATCTTCTACGAGCTGTAGATTGTGCGTGGCCATGAGAATGGCTGTGCCTTCACGGGCAACGCGGTGAAGCAGGCTCACGATCTGATAACCGGTCTGCGGGTCGAGGTTGCCGGTGGGCTCGTCGGCCAGGATGAGCTGCGGCTTGTTGAGCAGAGCACGTGCTATCACGATACGCTGCTGCTCACCTCCCGAAAGCTCGTGGGGCATCTTGTAGCTCTTGCTCTCCATGCCGACCTCACCGAGCACCTCCTCAATCCTTTCGGCGATCTGCGCGCGGTCTTTCCATCCGGTGGCCCGAAGCACAAACATAAGATTCTGAGTCACACTCCGGTCCTGAAGCAGCTGGAAATCCTGAAAGACTATGCCTACCTTTCGGCGGAGCTGCGGTATGTCGCGGCGGCGGAGCGCCGTGAGATCGTAGCCCAGCACCGAGGCCTCCCCTTCCCTGACGGGAATCTCGGCATACATGGACTTGAGCAGCGAACTCTTGCCGCTTCCGACCTTGCCCACGAGGTAGTGAAACTCACCGGGCTTAATGTCAAACGTCACGTCCTTGAGCACTATCTTGTCGGCGCGCTCAATCTCAACTCCTTTATATCGTATGATGGGCTCCATCTATGTTTCCGCTTTATTATGGTATCTCCGCAAAGTTAGCTATTATTTTGCACAAAGGCCCTATTTATCGCAGAAAATAAGTCTTAGTTACGACATTAGCGTTGCCGGGCCGCACTGCCGGCGGCTCAGGCTACCTATCCAGCCGAGGTTTCGTTAGCCGTTCTGTTTCAACCTTTTTCTGCTTTTTGCACACAGAAATTTCGCAAAAGTATTGCACAGTTCGGAAATTTTTGCTAATTTTGCAGCGCAATTGCTAGAAAGAGCGCAAACGCGGAACAGACAGACAACAATGCAAAGCTATCGCAACATATCGATCGCTAAGAGGCAGACATCCATTATGTCGATGTCGAATATGGTCATGTGCATGCGAATGTGCATCTGATTTCCGCGCCGCCCTACCGCATATTTCCAACCCTCAAACGATAATTGTTTTACACTCTGATATGTGCCTGGTGAGCGACAGCTTTCCGGGCTCTCTTTTTGACAGCGCAATACTTTAAAACTCACTTTTATGGACACCCGCAAACTCCGTTTTCAAACCCGACAGATCCATGCCGGACTTCCCGAAGATAACCCCACACAGTCGCGAGGCATAGGTATATTCCCCACAGCCGCTTACAATTTCCCTTCGTGCCAGTATGCGGCCGACCTCTTCGACCTCTCGCGTCCCGGCAATATTTATACCCGCATACAGAACCCGACCGTAGGGGCTTACGAAGAGCGTGTGGCCTCGCTCTACGGAGCAGTCGGCGCACTCGCCACATCCTCAGGCATGGCCGCCACGATGCTGGCTATCAGCTCACTGGCAAAAGCCGGTGACAATATTGTGGCCTCACCCTACCTCTACGGCGGCACCTTCAACCTCTTCCGCCACACACTGCCCGGACTCGGCATCGAAGTGCGGATAGCCGACACGCCATCTCCCGAATCGTTCGCCGCCCTGGCCGACGGCCGCACACGCGCTTTCTTCGCCGAGAGCATGGGCAATCCCACCTGCTATGTGCCTGATCTGGAAGGTATAGCAGCCGTAGCCAAGGAACGGAGAATCCCCTTCATTGTGGACAATACGTTCGGAGCATGCGGCTACCTGTGCAACCCCTTCGACTTCGGCGCCGACATAGTGACCGACTCCGCCACCAAATGGATCAACGGCCACGGCACCGCCATGGGAGGAGTGATAGTGGACGGCGGCCGTTTCGACTGGAGCGGCATAGCCTCCGTAGACTCACCCGATGAGAGCTACCACGGCCTCAACCTCCACGAAGCGTTCGGACCCGCCGCCTTCATCACCAAATGTCGCGTAGGCGCACTGCGCGACCTTGGCAGCTGCCCGTCGCCCTTCGACGCCTATCTTATGATGATAGGCTTGGAGACACTGGCGCTCAGAGTAGACCACGAAGTGAAGTCAACGCGCCGTCTGGCAGAATGGCTGCGTCACCAACCCGAAGTGAAGAACGTCTCCTACATAGGTTTCGAGGATCATCCCGGCTATGCCAACGCGCAGAAATATTACCGCTACGGAGCCTCAGGCGTGCTCAACGCCGAGCTGCAGGGCGACCTGGAGTCCACGATCCGTTTTGTGGAAGCGCTGAAGCTCTCGCGCCACATGACCATGATAGGCGACTCCATCTCAGTTGTTACTCATCCGGCGTCGACCACCCACAAGCAGCTCAGCGCCGAAGATCTGCGCAAAGCCGGTGTCACACCCACACTGCTCCGTATCTCGCTCGGCCTTGAGGATGTGGAGGATATCATCGACGACTACCGCCAGGCCTTCAAAAAAGCCGGATTATGACAGGCGAATACAGAGTCATACATATACCCGGCGAATTCCTGCCCGAGCGCGGAGGCGTCCTGAACGGTATCGACATAGCCTACCACACCTACGGGCGGCTCAACGCCGAGCGCAGCAACGCCGTGTGGGTTTGCCACGCACTGACAGCCAACAGCGACGTGGCCGACTGGTGGCCCCACACCGTGGAGACAGGGCGTTTCCTCGACCCCGACAAGAACTTTGTGATCTGCGCCAACATACTCGGCTCCTGCTACGGCTCCACCGGTCCGCTGTCAAAGAATCCCGACACCGGCCGCCCGTGGTATACCGACTTCCCCCATCTGACCATGCGCGACATAGTCAGGGCACACATACTGCTCGCCGACGCACTGGGGATAGATCGTATCCACGCGCTTATAGGGAGCTCCGTGGGCGGTTTTCAGGCGCTCGAATGGGCTGTCATGGAGCCCGAGCGCTTCGAGAAGATAGTGCTGATAGCCACCGACGCCTACGCCTCGCCCTGGACCATAGCCATAGACGAGACGCAGCGCATGGCCATCACCGCCGACGCCACCTACGGCGAGCCCCGTCCCGACGCCGGAGCCCGCGGACTCGCCGCCGCCCGCGCCATAGGACTCCTCACCTACCGCGGGCCCCTCGGCTACAACGCCACACAACAGGACCTGCCCGGCGCCACGCTCGAGGATCCTCACCGAGCCTGCACCTACCAGAGACACCAGGGCGACAAGCTCGTGAGACGTTTCGACGCCTACTCCTACATGGCTATACTCGATACGTTCGACACGCACGACGTAGGACGGGGCCGAGGCGGGAGGAGTGCCGCCCTGAAGCGCATTAAAGCCCCTGTGCTCGTGGTGGGACTCACGACCGACATCATCTTCACCCCGGCCGAGATGCGCGCTCTGGCGGCTTCTATCAAAGGCGCGCGCTATGCCGAACTCGACTCGCCGTTCGGCCACGACGGCTTCCTTGTGGAACACGAGCAGCTCAACTCGCTCATTCTCCCTTTCCTTGAAGGCCAAACAGAATAAGTTCTCCTCCACCCCGCAAACAAAAAATATCTCCCCCTCGCAACCAAACAGACAAAGGAATATCACCTCGTTTTAAACAGAATATGAAACAGATAAGAATAGGACTCTTCGGACTCGGTGTAGTAGGTCAGGGAATCTACCGCATCATCGGCAGCGCCCGTAACGCCCACGCCGAAATACGGCGCATCTGTGTGCGCAACCTCGACAAGCCGAGAGGTATCGACGTTCCCGCCGAGCTACTGACCGACAACCCCGCCGTCCTCCTCGACGACCCCGACATAAACCTGATAGTGGAAGTAATCAACGATGCCCGCGCATCGTATCAGATCGTCTCCGAGGCACTGAAGCGCGGCATCCCTGTGGTGTCGGGCAACAAAGCCATGATAGCGCGCCATCTCCCCGAGCTCATAGAGCTTCAGCACCGCTACGACACCGCCCTGCTCTACGACGCCTCGTCGTGCGGATCCATCCCCGTGATCAGGAATCTGGAGGAATACTACGACAACGACCTGCTTCTCGAAGTGAAAGGCATACTAAACGGCAGCTCCAACTATATACTCTCGCGCGTGTTCGACCACGGCGAGGATTATGCCGGTGCGCTTGCCGAGGCGCAGGCTCGCGGATTCGCCGAAGCAGACCCGTCGTTCGATATCATGGGCTACGACTCGCTCTTCAAGCTCGTGATCATCACCGTGCACGCGCTTGGCGTCTATGTGGACCCCGACAGAGTGTTCACATTCGGCATAGACAAGATTTCCGATTTCGACATACGGTATGCACGTGAGAAACGGATGAAGATCAAGCTTGTGGCCCAAGTTGTCAAGGTCGCCGACGAGAGCTTCACCCTCTTCTTGATGCCCGAGTTCGTGGCCCCTTCGAAATATATCTATAATGTCGACGACGAATACAACGGCGTTGTGATCCGCGGCGAGTGTTACGACCGTCAGTTCATGTTTGGCAAAGGCGCCGGGAGCCTCCCCACAGCCTCGTCGATTCTGAGCGACGTGATGGCACGTCTGCACGGCTACCGCTACGAATACAAGAAGATGCACTATCTGGGACGCCCGTCGTACACCACCGACGTGGAGCTTGGCATATACCTTCGCTACCGCGACCCGAAACAGATAGAGTCCCTGAATTTCACACGTATAAACGAGACATACACATCAGCCGAGAACCGCTACATCATAGGTGACATACAGCTTTCGGAACTCATCAAGCACCGCGAGACACTCTCAGACCCCGACATATTCGTCTGCAACATAC
>SFOK01000012.1 GCA_004552395.1 Bacteroidales bacterium
CCACAGATGTCCGAAAAGCGATTGTGAGATATATCCCTTGTCGGCGTAAAGTTTGCCGAATACCCTGTCTGTCAGCGCGTCTATGACTGATACCTCACGGTCATCGACGTTGGCACGGGTGAGGACGAAGTTCACAAGTTCTCCCTTTTCGTTGCATAAAAGATGTAGTTTGAAGCCGACGTACCATCCCATGGTACTTTTTCCCTTGGTAGCGATGCCTTTAAAGACCTTCATGTTGAACTCACGTTTGTTGTGCACCACCGGGATGCAGGTGCTGTCCACGAAACTGATGCCCGTACATTTCCCGAAACAGGCAAGACGAAGGAACATTGTCAATGCCACGAAGCAACGCGGTATGATCTCGACAAAACGGTTGTACGAGAACCGCCGCGGAAACAGATGTTTCCATTGCCCGCACACACATGACAGATAATAATGCTTGAAATTGCGATAGGTGTTGAAGTGGAAACAAATCAGAATCGTGATGACCTCCGCATCGGACATCATGCGCTTTCTTCTGCGGCGTTTCGGAGCCTCGTGAGACGACGGAAGGGCGTTTTTTGCCATCTCTACTTCAAATTCATTGCAAAAATCGTCGGCTATACAGAAAATTTCAGTAATTTTACTTTCGGTAATCATGATACAGTATTTATTGTTTGGTACCTCTAAATTACTAAATATCAGTGATATTACCAAAAGAATCGGCAACTTTTTCAAGCTGCCGATTCATCATTCTTAAAGCCTTTCTTATCCCGAACTCGCGTTAAAAACTTTTTTCTCAGAAAAATTATTTTAGGGCAAAAATTGAGATAAGCGTCAAAAGCCGGTATCAGGCGGGAAGGAGTTGGCAGACTGTGAACAGTGCTATCGAGACCAGAAACAGGAAGCCGATGAAGATGTTGCGCTTGGGTGCGGCTATGGAGGCTGTCCAGTAGCCGACCTGATAGCCGAGCATCATCAGGAAACCGAGGCAGTAGGCCTGCACATTGCGTATGTCTATGAACATGAGCACGATAAGGCAGCATCCCACAAGGTTGAGCACCGCGAACATGGCGCGCGAGCGGGCCGACGTGGCGGCACGGCGGAGCGAGTTGAGCAGGAGCAGGAAGAGAAAGAACACAGCCCCTATGAGCAGCTCCAGATAGAACCAGTTGGCGCCGAGGCTTCCGGCCTCTATGTTGCTCTGCATGAAAGTGGATATCTCGGGCACACGCAGGCTCTGCAGAGAGACCGCGCCGGTGGCGAGAACTATCCAGTAAGGCGCAGCGAGGCCCAAAAGCATGGCCACGAACTCCCCGAAACGCATTGCCTTGCATATGATGGCGCTCACGAAGAATACCGGCACCAGATAAAGTGCCGCGAAATCGATCATGGATCCCCATGAGAGGAACGTGAAAAGCACGAATATGCTCTCCGACGCGTTTCGGCGCCCGTAGACGGCGAAAAGTATGTTGGATGATAAAAGTATCAGCAGAGCTATCGCAACGCCCGTAGAGAGCCTGTAAACAGCCCAGGGGAGGCATGCCGTGCAGAATATGAAAACCGAAGCGTAGGAGAGGTTCTGCGAGGGGATGAAATTGAAGCGGCGCGTGAAGAGGATCTGGTAGAGGGCGAGCAGTGTTATCAGGCCCAGATTGAGCCAGACCATCAGGCGGCCGGGCAGCAGCTGAAGGTCGGTGCCCGAGAAACAGAAACCGCCGGGCGCGTATGCTTTGGGCGGGGTGAATCCTTCGGGTGTGATGACGGTGATAAGAAACAGCGCCACGACAGCGAGAATGAGGCCTCCTTTGCCGGCAAGGGAGGGCCCGTGGTTGTATTCGGTCTGTGTAGAAGCGGATGCTGTCATCTTCAGTAATCGGAGTGAGAGAGGTCTGTGTGATGTAATAAGCGCCGGCCGCCAGGCAATTTTCAGGCGGCCGGCGTCGGGGAAATCAGTCTTTGGGGAGGAGGGCTATCAGGTCGGAACCTATGTCGCTGCGGTGATAAGCGCCCTCGAAGGTTATCTTGTCGGCTCCGCGGCGCGCTGCGGCCACAGCTGCGGGTATATCGTCGCCGTAAGCCGTGACTGCGAGCACACGGCCGCCCGAGGTGAGTGTCATCCCGTCGGGGCCCTCTTTCGTGCCGGCATGGAATACTATCGTGCCGTCATCGGAGGCTACATCCTCGAGACCCGAGATAGCCTTCCCTTTCTCGTAGCTGCCGGGATAACCGCCTGAAACGAGCACCACGGAGGCCACGGCCCTGCGGTCGGCGGTCATAGGCTTGAGGTTGAGAGTGCCTTCGGCCACACCCTCGAAGAGCTCCAGAATGTCGGCGCCTATGCGGGGCATCACGGACTGAGTCTCCGGGTCACCCATGCGCACATTGTATTCGATCACATAGGGTTCGCCACCCTTGTTCATCAGGCCGAGGAAGATGAAGCCCTTGTAGGTCAGATTCTCGCGGCGAAGACCGGCGAGTGTGGGCTCCACAATCCGCGAGCGCACCTTTTCCATGAATTCTTCGTCGGCGAAAGGAACGGGCGATACGGATCCCATGCCGCCGGTATTGGGGCCTGTGTCGCCGTCGCCGATACGTTTATAGTCCTTGGCCACGGGGAGTATCTTGTAATGTTCGCCGTCGGTGAGCACGAACACAGAGCACTCTAAACCCGAGAGGTATTCCTCTATGACTACGGTGGCCGATGCATTGCCAAACATACCGCCGAGCATTTCCGAGAGGGTATCCTTGGCATCAGCCAGCGAGTCGAGTATGATCACACCCTTGCCGGCGGCGAGACCGTCGGCCTTGAGCACGTATGGAGGCTGCAGAGCTTCCAGGAAATGGAGCCCTTCGTCGAGCGTATCCTCAGTGACGCTCATGAAGCGGGCGGTGGGTATGACGTTGCGGGCCATGAACTCCTTGGCGAACTCCTTGCTCCCTTCGAGACGGGCGGCGGCTTTCGAGGGGCCTATCACCTTCACTGCGGGCATCTCCTGAGCGAAATAATCGTAGATACCATCCACGAGCGGCTGCTCCGGACCGACCACAATCATGTCGATACAGCGGGCCTCGACCTCGGCCTTCACTGCTTCGAAGTCGGTGGGTGCCACAGGTATATTCCATTGAGCGGTACCGGCATTGCCGGGCGCCACATAGAGATTGCCGAGACGGGCGCTTTGGGCTATTTTCCAGGCGAGGGCGCTTTCGCGGCCGCCGCTTCCGAGGAGGAGAATATTCAGTTTCTCTTTCATGTTGTCAATATTCTGATGCGGAGGGCGCCTGAGAGAAAGCGGTCCGCAGATTTGAATCAATCTTTATTTTTAGAAGCCTTCGGACCGTTCTTGCGCGGGCGGAAGGATGTGTTGCGGAGCACCGTCTTATCGGCCGATATGGTGGGCTTTTTGCCGAGATTACCGAAGCCTATGCCGTCGCGGCGCTCGCGGCCTTCGCGCGGCTTGCGCGGACGGTCCGAATCTTCGCTGCGGTCAAAGCGCGGCTTGCGCTCTCCGTCGCGGTCGAAACGCGGCTTGCGGTCCCCTTTGCGATCGCTTTTCCGGTCGCTTTTCCGGTCGCTTTTCCGGTCGCCGAATTTGCGCGACTCGCGGTTCCACTCCTCGTCGGTCATGCGGCGTACTTTGGGTCGGCTCTCGCGGTTGAACTCCTTGTTGGAGACGCTGCCCCCCTGTTCCTTGAAGCCTGCGTAGGAGCCCTGGAAGAGCACATATTCGCGGAGCTCACATTCGAGGGCGCCGTTGAGGATCGGGAACTTGACCGAGGGTTTAAGACCTATCTCGCGGAAATTCTCCTCGCGGTAGCCGAGGATCCAGGCGTGATAACCGGCGAAATAGTTCTTGAGAGTGCTCCCTATGGAGCGGTAGAGGCCGTCGAGGTCGGCGGGCTTGATGCGCTCGCCGTAAGGGGGATTGGTGACTATGATACCCTCCAGCGGGGGCTCGGTCCAGTCCTCGAAAGGTTTGCACTCTATGTCGACCCACTCTCCTACTCCGGCCGCTTTCACATTGGCGCGGGCGGCCTCCACAGCCGCGCGGGCTATGTCGCCGCCGTAGATGCGGCACTTGGGGTCGCGCTCCTCGGAGTCGTCGTTGTAGAGGCTCTCAAAGAGATCGCGGTCGAAGTCGGGCCAGGTCTCGAAGGCGTAGTGCTGGCGGAACACACCGGGCATCACGTTGCCTGCTATGAGGGCCGCCTCGATAAGGAAGGTGCCGCTTCCGCACATGGGGTCCACGAAGTCGCAGTCGCCGCGCCATCCGGTCTTGAGTATTATGCCGGCGGCAAGCACCTCGTTGATGGGCGCTTCGGTTTGCGCCACACGGTAGCCGCGCTTGTTGAGCGGCTCGCCGCTGGAGTCGAGCGAGATGGTGATCCGGTCGTCGGATATATGTACATTGAGCTGCACGTCGGCGCCTGTGAGGCGTATCGACGGTCGCTCATGGTATTTGTCGTTGAAATAGTCCACTATGCCGTCCTTGACGCGGTAGGTCACGAACTTGGAGTGAGTGAACTCGGCTGAGTTGACCGTGGAGTCGATCGAGAAGGTCTTCGTAGGATCCAGATAGCGGTCCCAGTCGAAGTCGCGCACGAAATCGTAGAGCTCGTCGGGATCGGCGGCACGGAATTTGGCTATGGGCTTGAGGATGCGCAGAGCTGTGCGGCAGCTGAGATTGGCTTTGTAGAGGAGCTCCAGGTCGCCCGTGAAGGAGACCATGCGGCGCCCCACTTCCACATCGGAAGCGCCGAGATCTATTAGCTCTTCGCGAAGCACATCTTCGAGGCCCTGGAAGGTCTTGGCCACCATTTCGAATCTCTTGCCGGAGTGCTGCACTCCGCTCTCGCTGTTTTCGGCCGGTTGCATAAGTGTCAGGTAAATTGTATGAATGGGATATTGTATGAGTGGGGAATTAGAAAACTATTTTGGGAGCCGAAGGATCGGCCGGTTTCTGGGCCGGAGCCGCTGCCGAGGGCGGGGCTGAGGCTGCGGTTCCGGCGGTTGCGGCCTGAGGTTTCTCCATGCCGTAGGAACGGATATCCTCCTTCTGCTTGTTGGTGCGGTTATAGGCCGGGATGCGCTCGAAAGCGTAGATGGCGTCGTCGTTGTCGAACTGAGCCGGAGCGAGGACCACATATTTGGCGCGGGCCATCTCCTGGTTGTGGTCCTTGAGCTTACCTTTGCCATAGGCTTGCTCTATGGTGCGGTTTATGGCGCCTTCGGTGATCTGCTGGCCTACGGCCGCGGCCTCCTCCATGTCGACCGGTTCGCCGGGTTCGGCTGCGGCACCGGAGGGAGAAGCCACAGGGTCCTCCCCTTTCCGGCTGAAGTCGATCACACTGCCGCTCTTATTGTCGATGTCGAAGCCCGAAGCCAGAATGGTGATCTTCACCTCCTCGCCGAGCGACTCGTCGAAGCAGGCGCCCCATTTTATGCCTATGTTGGGCGAAAGGTTGGCGCTGAACTGAGTGATCTCGTCCATCTCCTGCATGGTCACCACATTCTTGGCATTGGGGTTGAGATAGAGATAGAAGAGCAGACGCTTCGAAGTGCTTATGTCGCTGTTGCGGAGCAGCGGCGAGTTGAGCGCGTCCTCGATAGCCTTGGTGACGCGGTGCTCTCCCTCGCCTGTGCCGGTGGATATCACGGCCGTCTTGGAGTCCTTGAGGGTGGTGTGCACGTCGCGGAAGTCGGCGTTGATGTAGCCGCGCGTGTGGATCATGTTGGCTATGGAACGGGTTGCGTTGGCGAGTGTGTCGTCGGCCTTCTTCATGGCGTTGATCATGTTCAGGTCGGGATATATCTCGTTGAGGCGCTCATTGTTGATTATCAGCAGAGTATCCACATGCTTGCGCATCTCCTCGGCGCCCTCGAGAGCCTTGACGATCTTCTTGGTGCCCTCGAAGAAGAACGGTATGGTGACTATGCCCACGGTGAGCAGGCCGGCGTCTTTGGCAATCTGGGCAATGACGGGAGCGGCACCTGTGCCGGTGCCTCCGCCCATACCGGCGGTTACAAAGACCATGCGGGTGTCGTCGTTGAGCATGGCGCGGATATCGTCGGCACTCTCCTCGCCCGCCTGACGGCCCACAGCTGCGTCGTCGCCGGCGCCGAGGCCTTTGGTGGTGGTGGGCCCGAGTAGAATCTTGTCGGGAATCTGGAGGCCGCGCAGTGAGTGGCCGTCGGTGTTGCAGGCCAGGAAGGTGACCCTCTGGATCCCCTGTTTGTAGAGATAGTCGGCGGCATTTGTTCCGCCGCCTCCTACGCCAATGACCTTGATGTTGGAGGCTTCGGAAGTATCGGCCGATGAGTCGAAATGGGAAGTGTCGGCTATGTTGTTGAGATCGTCCATTGTTTTGGCTTTTGTGGAAGGAGAAAGAGAGAATTATTCGATTTCGGTATCGTCGTCGTCATCGTCGGAGGGGGCGAAGATTCCGGTGATTTTTCTGCCTAAACGGCCTATTCCACCGAAAATCTTGCCGGGCTTACGGTGCGGGCGGACAGTCTCGTCGACACCGCGGCGCTCGGTTTCGGTCTCGGTGTAGACGGGAATCTCGCCGGTGACGGGTATCTCGTCGCGTACGGGAATCTCGACACACTCCGGAGCCTGCGGGGCGAGTCCGGCGCGGAGTATCGCCACAAGCTGCAGAGTCTCGTAGGTGGGCGCCTTGGCATCCTCCATGTTGACATCGGCCGGGAGCGAGGCGCGGCGTACCGGGAGACCGCTCTGGTTCTTGAGCAGCTCCGGCATACGGTTGAGGTTGAATCCGGCTCCGGTCATCACAATGCCGCCCGGGAGCTCCTTGTCGGTGATACCGGCGTAGGAGATCTGCTGTATGATGTTGGCCACAATCTCCTCGGCGCGGGCCGAGACGAGGTTGGCCACATCGGAGAGCTTTATGCCGGAGAGGTTGAGTGTGGAGGGGTTCTCGCTCTGTATGGCTGAGCCCGAGGTGGTCTTTATCTCCTCGGCGCGCTCCTCGAGCAGCGAGAGCGACGTGATGTCGGATGTGATATTGCGGGAACCCATGGGGAGTACAGCCAGATATATCAGATTATCAGCCTTATAGATGGAGACTGTGGTGGTCTCGGCGCCGAGGTCCACGAGCATGCAGCCCAGACGCTTCTCCTCGGAGGAGAGAACCATGTCGGCCACAGCCATAGGGGTCACGACCATGGCGGCGAGATTGAGGCCTGCCTTGTCGCGTACCACACGGTGGATATGCTTGCGCAGTATCGGGCGGCAGACTATCAGGTTGTAGTCGGCCGCGAGGCTGTTGCCGAACATACCCACCGGGTTGCGGGTCTCCGTCTTGTCTATGACGAAAAGGCGCGGCTGGGCGTCGACCACTTCGAGCGAGGAGTCTACCGGATAAGAGCGGGCCTCGTCGCGCAGCGAGGTCAGTATCTCCGAGGTGATCTCCGTATCCTCGGGCAGAGCGCGGCGCAGTGTGATCTTCTCGTTGCGGAGCGAGCGGCCGCCCAGACCCACATAGACGGATTTGATCCGATATTGGGGGCTTGAGCCGAGCGCCCTCTCGAGCCTGGTGACGATGCGGGCCACTCGTGCGCCCACCTCCTCGACATTCTGTATCATGCCGTGGCGCACACACTCAGTGGTGTGTTCGGTCTCCACGGCCAGCACATCGAGCATCCCGGTGTCGGTATGCACGCGTCCGACGGCGCCAGAAATCCGGGAGCTGCCTATCTCGATGGCCGCTATATATTTCTCAGAGTTCATTTGTTTTCGACTATATGTTGGTGTAGTGGTGAAATTCTATCTTGGTGTCGTGGTGAAATTCTATCTTGGTTAAGTGAAATTCAGATAGTTATGGCGTTTCCTGTACCGGCTCGGTCTCCACTTCGCCGGTGGAAGTGATGTCGCCGAGCTGCAGGGCTTGCTCCTCCACATCCTCCTGCTCCTCGAGTTCGGGGGCATGGCGGCGCGGGGTCTTGTCGCGGCGTGTGGCCACCACCTGACCGCGGTATTTCACGGAGATTGTATCGTAAGTCTCCCAGCCGCAATAAGGCATCACCTTGCGGTAGAAGAGCAGCAGGTTCGAGAATTTCTCGTCGAGGCGAGTGGTGTCGCCCAGATTGACAACATGGCCGCGGATGCGGGGTATGATGCAGATATTCCGGGGCGAGTTGAAGTCGATCATCGTCACCAGACTTTTGAGCACCGAGTCACTGGCCACCCGGTTCACCACCGGGAGCACGAGAGTGGCCGGCCGGCGGGCAGTGAAATTGCCGTAGACCACCGGCACATCGGCGTAGAACTGGCAGAGGGCATCGATATGTTTACCCTCGCGATTTATGTAGTAGCTCTCCCCTTTCGGCGTAAAGATTCGGGCCACGGGTATCATCGGCGTGACGGAGATCTCCAGCTTGCCGGCCGAGTTGATAAAACACTGCACGCGCTCGAAATTGTTGACCCTTGAGAGCACTTTCTCTAAGGAATCCGTGTTGATGGAGCTCAGTGTGTAGCGTCCCGGCGCGGCGCCGAGCTTGCCCAGCTCCGCCTTGACCGACTCGCCTGAGAGAGCCGAAGTGAACGGACTGTTTTTCTCAATGTCCACCTGAATGCCGGTGCAACGGCGCTCCCGGGCCTTACCCATGGCCCAGGAAGCCGCCACTATGACATAAGCCATGAGCAGCAGCAGAATGCTCCATTTGCGGATTGTGGATTTGAGTTTCTTGTCCATACTTGATTCTCACTACTTTGGCAACAGCCGAAAGTGGTATCTCCCTGAGCGGGCCTAAAAGAGCCGTAGCTAACCTGATACGGCTGCAGGGGGCCAGCATCTCAGCCAATCCGGCTTTCGAGAAGGTCCCTGAGCCCGGGGAGGAGGAGGTTTATGTCGGCCGCCCCGAGAGTCATTAGAATTTCAAAATTAATATTTTTTGCCGTTTCGAGCAAATCTTTTCTCTGAATCAGAAACTTTTCGGGCGATTTTATGTCGCGGAAGATAATTTCCGACGTCACGCCGGGTATCGGGAGCTCTCTGGCGGGATAAATCTCGCAGAGTATCACACGGTCGGCCTTCGAGAGCGCGCGGGCGAATTCCGGCGCGAAATCCCGCGTCCTGGTGTAGAGGTGGGGCTGGAACACTACCGTGAGCTTTTTGTCGGGCCAGAGGGCCTTTACGGAAGCGATAGAGGCCTCAACCTCGCCGGGGGAGTGGCCGTAGTCGTCGATAAGCACCGGCGAGTCGGGATGCTCGGCGTCGGGGCGCATCCAAATCTCGAAGCGACGTTTGGGGCCCATGAAGGAGGCCATGGCTGAGCGGATGGAGTCGGTGTCGGCTCCGGCTATCAGCGAGGCGGCAATGGCGGCCACAGCGTTGTCGACATTGATAGCTACCGGGACGCCCAGCTCTATGCTGTCGATACGAAGGCCGTCTGGTCCGACGAAGTCAAAGAGGAGCCGGCCGTCTGTGTGGCGCACATTTTCGGCCCAGTAATCGGCCGGGTCGCCTTTGCCCGAGTAGGTGAAGGTCTTTACTCCGGGGCGGACGCGGGGCTTGAGTTTGAGGCCGGTATGAACGAGCAGTGTGCCTCCTTCGCGGATAAGCTCGGTGAAGTGGGCGAAGCTCTCCAGATAGTTCTCCTCGTTGCCGTAGATGTCGAGATGATCCGGGTCGGTCGAGGTGATTACAGCCACGTAGGGGGAGAGGTGATGGAACGAGCGGTCGTATTCATCGGCCTCTATGACCGACCAGCGCGAGTGCTCGCTCAGCAGCAGGTTGGAGTCGTAGTTGCGCAAGATGCCGCCGAGGAAGGCGTTGCAGCCGACCGGAGAGGTATGCAGGATATGGGCTATCATGGAGGAGGTTGTGGTCTTGCCGTGGGATCCGGCCACACAGATGCCGTCGGAGTGGGAAGTGATCTTGCCGAGCAGAGCTGCGCGTTTGATCACCTCATAGCCCCGGCTGCGGAAGAACCGCAGCAGGGGAGAGGAGTCTGGCACAGCCGGAGTATAGACCACGAGAGTGGAGTTGTCGGCTTGCATAGAGGCCGGTATGGCCACGGCCGGATCGTCGGTATAAGCTACAGTGGAGCCCTCTTTTTCGAGAGCGCGGGTGAGGTCCGAAGGGGTGCGGTCGTAGCCGGCCACGGAGGCCCCTTTGAAGAGATAATAGCGGGCGAGGTTGGCCATTCCAATGCCCCCTATGCCCACAAAATATACTTTGTCAGCGATTTGCATCAGTGTTTGTTCTCTATGATTTCGGCAATGAAGTCAACAATTTTTTCGTCGGACGAGGGGAGGGCGAGTTTGAGTATCTCGGTGCTCATGGAGGCGAGCTTCCCGGCGTCGGCGACGGTCTCCACGGCGGTGTCAACGAGTGTCTGCCGTGCTTCGGCATCGGGTATCAGAATGGCAGCGCCCCGGCTCGAGAGAGCGCGGGCGTTGTGGGTCTGATGATCCTCGGCCACATTGGGAGAAGGCACGAGTATGCACGGCTTGCCGAGCAATTCGAGTTCGGAAATGGAGCCGGCACCGGCGCGGGATATCACGAGATCGGCGGCAGCGTAGGCCGAAGCCATGCCGGTGATGAAGCGGGTGATGTGAACCCCTTTGCGTCCCTCGGCGGCCTTCATATTCTCCTCGCTCCAGCTCTTGCCCGTCTGCCAGATTAGCTGCACGCCGGCCTTGGCGAAGCGGTCGAGACCGGCCTGCATCGACTCGTTGAGAGTGCGGGCCCCCAGGGAGCCGCCCACGGCGAGGACCGTAGGTTTGTCGGGGTCGAGGCCGAAGGCGCGGCGGGCCTCGGCAGCGGTCAGCTTATGGTCGAGGAGCTCTTTGCGCACCGGATTGCCTGTGAGCACTATCTTATCGGCGGGGAAGAAGCGGTCCATGCCGGGATAAGCCACACAGATCTTGCGGGCCTTCTTGGCCAGGAGCTTGTTGGTGACACCGGCGAAGGAGTTCTGCTCCTGAAGCAGGGTGGGGACGCCGAGGCGCTGAGCGGCCTTCAGAGTGGGACCGGAGGCGTAGCCTCCCACACCGACAGCGGCGTCGGGCTGAAACTCCCTGACGAGGCGGCGGGCCTTGGCGAGACTCTTGCGGAGCTTGAGGAGGACCGAGAAGTTGCGCCATAGCCTCTTGCGGTCGAAACCTGCCACGGGGAGACCTTCAATCTTATATCCGGCAGCCGGCACTTTCTCCATCTCCATACGGTTTTCGGCGCCCACGAAGAGTATTTCGCAGTCGGGATATCTGCGGCGCAGCGCGTTGGCTATGGAGAGGGCCGGGAAGATGTGACCGCCGGTTCCTCCGCCGCTTATTATGAACTTGTAAGGTTTCATAGTCATGTATCTGTTCTCTCAGGCCGGAAGATAACCGGGCCTGTATGGTATCTAATTATCAGGGAGGGGAGAGGTTCCCAGGGGGATCAGTTGTAGGTGAGCGGGCGGCCCTGCATGTCGACAGGGGCCTGCATCATGGTGGGATTGTCCGTCTCCTCCGTGTCGGCCACAGCCTCGCGCAGGGCAGTGTGCTGCTCCTGCTTCCTGCCGCTCTGGACGGCGAACTTGCTGACAGAGAGCATCATGCCCATGGCGGCGCTCATGACGATCACCGAGGTGCCGCCCTTGGATATGAACGGCAGCGGCTGGCCCGAGACAGGCGCAATGCCCACCACGATAGACATGTGGACAAGGGCCTGGAGCACAATCATGACGGCGCATCCCATGATGAGGAGGGCCGGGAAGGCCTTGCGGCACTTCACGGCTATGCGTCCGGCACGGCCCACCAGGCAGAGGTAGAACACGAGGAGCGCCAGACCCCCTACGAGGCCTGTATCCTCTATGATGATCGAGAAGATATAGTCGGAGAAAGCCAGGGGCAGGCGTGCGTTCTCGCGCGAATTGCCGGGGCCGTTGCCTATCACTCCGCCGTGGGCCTGCGCTATCTTGGAGAAAATCACCTGACGGTTTTCATCGGTAATTTTGTCATCGGGGTGCACGCCCTCCAGATAGTTCGTAATTCGATCTTTACGCAGGTTGGTGCGGTCTATACGAGCGCTTTCGCGGGTAATAGGCACAGCGGAAACCGCTGTCGGGTTGACGCCGGCTGCCGTCGCTTCGGTAGCGGTTCCCGATGCGGGTTCTTCGCCGCCAAAAAATTTTTTATACCCAAAGATACCTCCGACTACGCCGACTACGATGAACAGAATAGCTATCTTTTTCATTTGAAGGCCACCTATCACGAGCATGGACAAGGCCGTCAGTCCTATCAGGATCGTGTTCGTAAGGCCGTTCTTGATAAGCAGCAGGCAGAAGAGCGCCGTGATAGCCAGCGAGATAAACATGCCCGTGTTGGTGATTCCGTGGCGCATCTGGTTCTTCGATATCACCTTGGCCAACAGCACCACAAGAGCTAATTTGGCTATCTCGGGGGGCTGAATGGTGAAGCCGGCTATGCGCACGGCTCTCTGGGCGCCGTTGAGCACGACGCCTCCGAAGAAGGACCATATCATGAGCAACACGGCTATTACGCCGAAGGCCCACGCCGTCTTGCGGTAATATTTGTAGTGGATGTTGCTCATCACCAGTATCACCACGAAGCCCAGTATCAGATAGATAGCGTGCTGTATGAGGGGCTCGAACACCTTCTGTCCCTTGATTTCGGAACTCGAGGCGGAGTAGAGCTCCACTATGGAATAGACCAGGTATACCAGATAAAGACCCCAGAGATAGGGATCGCTGTGGAGCCGCTTGCGTGAGGTGCGCTCCATGGCTGCCGTATCGGCCGCCGAAGCCGTATTCTTGCGCGCAGAGGCTCCCCGGCGGCGGCGTCCGGATTCCGGAGCGTCGGAGGCGGGGAGGCCGTCGAGAGTGCGGTTTATGGTAATCCCTTTCAGAGGGTTGTTCAGTTCTTCAGTCATATCGAGAGAGGAGTAACTGTTCATTTACGGAGAGCTTTCACGGCCTCTTTGAAGCGGTTGCCGCGGTCCACATAGGACTTAAAGAGGTCGAAACTTGCGCAGCAGGGGGAGAGGAGGACCGTGTCGCCTGCGGTTGCGAACTTGCGGCAAGCGGCTATACAGTCGTCGAGCGAGTCGGTGGAAACGACCGGGACTATTCCGGTGAAGAAATCCACTATCTTCTTGTTGTCCACGCCCATAGCCACGATAGCTTTCACTTTCTCGCGGACGAGCGGCTCAATCTCGGAGTAATCGTTGCCCTTGTCGGTGCCGCCGAGTATGAGCACAGTGGGTGTGGTCATGCTCTCCAGGGCGTAGTAAGCGGAGTTCACGTTGGTGGCCTTGGAATCGTTGATCCAGCGAACGCCTTCGATAGAGTCAACAAGCTCGAGGCGGTGCTCCACAGCCTCGAAGTCGCTCAGGGCCTCCTTCACAACGTCGGGCGCCACACTGAGCACCGAAGCCGAGATACCGGCGGCCATGGAGTTGTAGAGATTGTGCAGACCTTTGAGCGAGAGGTCGTCGCGGCTCATCTCCCAGCGCTCCTGGGGAGTCTGGACCTCGACCATCTTGCCCTCGATCCATGCGGCGGCCTGATCCTCACGGTCCACGCCGAAGGGGAGGGCGCGGGCCTCAATCTTCACATGCTCGAGCTGACGGGCAATGACGGGGTCGCCGTCCCAGTAGACAAAGTAATCGTCGGGGGTCTGGTTGCGGATGATGCGGAACTTGGCCTCCACGTAATTCTCGAACTTATGATCGTAGCGGTCGAGATGGTCGGGCGTGATGTTGAGGAGCACGGCCACATTGGCCTTGAAGCGGTACATATTTTCGAGCTGGAAGCTGCTCAGCTCAATCACATAGATGTCGTGGGGATGCTCCTCGTCGGCCACCTGAAGGGCGAGCGACTGGCCCACATTTCCTGCCAGGCCCACATTGAGTCCGGCTTTCCGGAGGATGTGGTAGATGAGCAGGGTAGTGGTGGTCTTGCCGTTGGAACCGGTGATGCAGACCATTCGGGCATCGGTGAAGCGGGCCGCATATTCTATCTCAGAGAGCACGGGTATGCCCTTGGCCGCAATCTTCTTAACGAGAGGCGCATAGGGGGGTATTCCCGGGCTTTTGATCACCTCGGTGGCGTCGAGGATCTTCTCCTCGGTGTGGTGCCCCTCCTCGTAGGGGATATGATGCTCCTCGAGCATCTCTTTATATTTGGGCTTGAGCGATCCGCTGTCAGAGAGGAACACCTCGCACCCTTTTTTCTGGGCCAGGATGGCGGCTCCGACGCCGCTCTCGCCTCCGCCCAGTATTACTATCTTTTCCATAAAGGTCTGAGTATGTGTATATTTGTACCGGCCATGCCGGATATTTTACCTGACTTTAAGGGTGATGAATGTGAGCACTGCAAGCAGAATACCCACTATCCAGAATCGGGTCACTATCTTGGGCTCGGGAATCGCGCGCTTCGGGAAGTTGATGAGGCAGGGATTCTCTGCCGAGGGCTCTTTCTGGAAATGATGATGGATCGGCGTCATGCGGAACACTCGGCGGCCGGCTCCGTATTTCTTCTTCGTGGCCTTGAAATATGCCACCTGAATCATCACTGAGATATCCTCGATGAAGAATATGAGGCAGAGCAGGGGTATCAGCAGCTCCTTGCGCTCTAAGATCGCGAATACGGCCAACACGCCGCCCAGGGTGAGCGATCCGGTGTCACCCATGAACACCTGCGCCGGGTAGGCATTGTACCAGAGAAAGCCTATGAGCGCGCCCATGAAGGCTCCGGCGAACACCACAAGCTCCTCGGAGCCGGGTATATACATGATGTTCAGATAGGTGGAGTATATCACGTTGCCGCCTAAGTAGGCCATGATGGCGAGTGCCAGGCCTATTATGGCCGATGTTCCCGCCGCCAAGCCGTCGATACCGTCGGTGAGGTTGCAGCCGTTGCTCACTGCCGTCACCGCCAATGTCACCACGAGGATGAACACGAGCCAGCTCATGGTGCGTCCGGTCTCGCCCCCCATCCAGGAGGTGAGCCATTCGTAGTTGAAGTTGTTGTCTTTCACGAACGGGATGGTGGTCTGCGGACTCTTTATCTCCTTGATGTCGCGTATCTCCTCCTGAAGAGTCTGATTGTCAACGAGTTCGGCTGTCTCGGTCTGCTTTGCAAGCTGTGCCGCCTCGGTGTTCTCGCACATCACTATCTTTGGACTCAGCCACATGGTGATACCCACGATGAGGCCCAGACCTATCTGGCCCACAATCTTGTATTTGCCCTTCAGGCCATCCTTGTTGTGGTATTTGAGCTTGCGGTAGTCGTCCAGGAAGCCGATGGCGCCGAGCCAGACGGTGGCCACAAGCATCAGTATCATGTAGATATTGCTCAGGTTGCCCAAGAGCAGACAGGGTATCACTATGGAGATGATGATGATGACACCGCCCATCGTGGGGGTACCTTTCTTCTGCATCTGGCCCTCAAGGCCGAGGTCGCGCACTATCTCGCCCACCTGCATGAGCTGAAGCCTGTTGATGATTTTGCGGCCCACAACGAGAGCCATGAGCATGGAGAGCGCGAAGACAATGCCGGTGCGGAAAGTGATATAATACATCAGGCGGGAGCCCGGCAGATCGGCGTCAAGCCATTGAAAAAGTGAATATAACACTGCGGTCAGGGTTTTATTTAAGTTCGCGGTTGGATTTCTCTGTGCGGAGCGCCGGGACGGCTCTCAGGGGCGTTTGGGCTGCCCTGCCGTGCCGGTTGCGGCGACGCGTTTTCAGAGCTCTTTGAAGATCTCGGCAATCACTTCGCGGTCGTCGAAATGATGACGCACGCCTTCCACCTCCTGATAAGTCTCATGGCCTTTGCCCGCCACAAGCACGACACTGCCTTTGGGGGCCATCTTGCATGCAGCGCGGATAGCTTCGCGGCGGTCGGTGATGCAGACGGTGCGCATGAGGGCGTCGGTGTCGAGTCCGGCGCGCATCTCGGCTATGATCTGATCGGGGTTCTCGAAGCGCGGATTGTCGCTTGTGAGTATCAGCTTGTCGGAGCGCTCGGCTGCCTCGCGTGCCATCATGGGGCGCTTACCGGCGTCGCGGTTGCCGCCGCAGCCCACCACGGTGATCACCTCGCCGTCGGCGGGGAGTATCTCGCGTATCGTGTCGAGCACATTCACAAGGGCGTCGGGCGTGTGGGCATAGTCCACGATAGCCGTGAAGCCTGTGGGGGAGGCGAAGGTCTGGAAGCGACCGGCCACGGGGACGAGCTTGCTCATGTTGACGAGCACCTCCTCGGGGTTGAAGCCTGTGAGGATAGCGGCGCCGTAGACGGCCGTGAGGTTATAGGCGTTGAAACGGCCGGTGAACTGCACCTCGACCTCGTGGCCGTTGAGCTGCAGCAGAGTGCCGTCGAGGCGTGTCTCCAGGATACGGCCGCGGAAGTCGGCGTCATTGCGGAGCGAGTAAGTGTATTTGCGTGCTTTGGTGTTCTGAAGCATATAGAGGCCGGCCTTGTCGTCGGCGTTGACCAGGGCGAAAGCCGAGGCGGGGAGCATATCGAAGAATTTCTTCTTGGCGTTCATGTAGTTCTCCACCGTCTTGTGGTAGTCGAGGTGGTCGCGGGTCAGATTCGAGAAGACGGCACCGGCAAACGTCAGTCCGGCGATACGCTGCTGGTCTGCTGCATGGGAGCTCACCTCCATGAAGGCGTAGTCGCAGCCGCACTCCACCATCTCGTAGAGCAGTTCGTTGAGAGTGAGCGGGTCGGGTGTGGTGTGAGTTGTCGGTATGGCGCGGTCCTGAATGTAGTTGCAGACCGTGGAGAGGAGGCCGGCCTTGTAGCCTTCGTGGCGTGCCATCTCGTAGAGGAGGGTGGCAGTGGTGGTCTTGCCGTTGGTACCGGTGACACCCACGAGCTTAAGCTGCTGCGAGGGGTGGCCGTACCAGGCCGAGGCCAACTGACCGAGCGCCTTGGCGCTGTCGGCCACACGGACGTAGGTGATACCTTTCTCAAGCGTGGAGGGGAAATCCTCGCAAATAATGGCGCCCACGTGATTGCTGGCTACCACGGGGATATACTTGTGGCCGTCGGTGGTGACACCTTTCACAGCCACAAACACACCCTCTTTCTCCACCTTGCGGGAGTCGCTCTGGAGACCTGTGACCGTGCGGTCGGTCTCGCCAATTATTTCTATCACGTCTATCTCGGAGAGCAGGCGCTGGAGCTTGTGTTTCATATATGTTTCGGTTTGAGGATTGTCTGTATGTCGTTGTAGTTTAGTGTATTGTCAATATTTTGCTTCGACCCTGCGGAGGAGGGGCCGCAGCCGGGTCAGAGCCGCAGAGTGATCTTCACCACCGACCCTTTCTTTATGGCTGCGCCGGGCTGAATGCTCTGCGAGACCACGAATCCGCGGCCGCTTATGCGGGCGTTGAATCCGGCCTTCTCCAGAGCGCGCACGGCCGAGGGAGCGTCGAGGCCCTTCACGTCGGGCACACGGCCCTTGGCCACGGACGTTTTCGAGCGTTTGATCTGCTTGGCCGCGCCGAGGTTGAGCGAGGATGAGAGAGTGGCCGACGAGCCCGCTGTGGAGGCGTAGAGCACGGGCGTGGACGCCTTGCGGGTGGCGGTATAGGATGAACCCGCATCGTCGAGCAGGCCGCGCGCATAGAGCTTCAGGGCGATGTTCTTGAGGACCTTGCCCGGGCCTGTGCCGGCGCTCGTGCTGCCGGCGGGAGCCTGGATGAGCACGATGCAGGAGTAGCGCGGATTATCGTAGGGGAAGAATCCGCAGAAGGAGAGGCGGCGCTTCGATTTGTCGTAGTTATGGAGCACCTTGTAGTCGTAGGGATAACAAGTACCGGTCTTTCCGGCAATCTTGACACGGTCGTCGCGCACGGCGTTGCCGGTGCCTTTGCCCCAGACCACCTCGAGGAGACACTCGCGCATCTTCTGCGCAGTGGCCGGCGAACATACCTGCTCGCGTATATAGCCCGGATCTACAATCGAGTCGCGTCCCGAGGCGTCGATGAGCGACTTCACCAGGTGAGGGCGCACGAGCTTGCCGTCGTTGGCCATGGCGTTGAAGTATGCCAGCGTGTAGAGGGGCGGTATCTCGATGTTGTAGCCGTAGGCCTGTCGGGCGAGGTTGAGGTGCTGGGCCGTCTGAGTGATGCGGCGTCCCTTGGAGTCGCGCGAGACGATGCGGCTCACACGGCCTGTCTGCTCGCCGCCGATACCGGAATTCATCGGCTCGAGAAGTCCTATGGATTTGAGACGGTCGTAATATTTCGAGGGGTCGTTGGCGTAGCCGCGGAAGATCACGCGGGCTATACCGGTATTGGAGGACCAGGCGATCACCTGCTTCATGTTCTTGCGGCTCGGCGCGTGGGGATCGACGGTGCGCTGGAACGGTGCGGTCTCCACCTCGTCGGTGACGTTACGGACCAGACCGTCTTCGAACGCAATCATCATAGAGATAGGCTTCACCACAGATCCGGGTTCCACGGGCTGCACGGCGCGGTTCATGGCCTCGACCCAGTTGCCGTCATCGTCCTTCTCGACATTGGAGATAGCCTTGATCTCGCCTGTCTTCACCTCCATGAGCACGGCGGTGCCCCACTCGACGGGGATGGTGGAGTCGCGGCAGAAGCGGAGCAATTCGGCCTCCACCATGTCCTGGATATCTATGTCGATGGTGGTGCGCACATCGAAGCCGCGCACCGGGGGGATGTCCACCCAATTGCTTATGCCGGAGTTCATGGCCACCTTCTTGGCGCGTCCGGGTTTACCGTAGAGCAGTGTGTCGAGAGCCATCTCGAGGCCTGCGTATCCGGTCACTTTGCCGGTCTTCTCGCTCTCGTAGACGCGGCCGATACTGAGACGCGCCATGTCGCCGAAGGGGTATATGCGCTTGCTCTGCTCCTCGGTGTAGACGGGGCATCCGCGTCCTTTGGACTTGATATCCTTGAAGAAGGGGAGGCGGCGGATATGCTCGTAGTCCTCAATCTCGCGCTTCGAGGCTATGGTGACGGTGCTCCGGCGCTTATCGGGCGCTTTGGAGAGCTGTTCGTGGAAGACGGTGCGCCAGCCGTATTTGGCGAGCGTGTCGGGATTCTGGAGCATATCGTGGCGCGGGAAGAAGCGGTTGAGCGAGTCGGCCAGGGAGTCGAGACTCTCCCACTGTGTGCGGGTGAGGTTTGAGAACTTGGGATGACGCAGGTCGATGCGGATATCGTAGACGGTGAGGTTGCAGGCAAGGATGCTGCCGTTGCTGGCCAGGATACTGCCGCGCTCGGGAGGGAGCGGCACAGTGCGGCTCAGCTCGCGGTTAGCACGGTCGTTCCATGCCTTGGCGTCCACTATGGTCGTATTCACCATCTTGATTGTGATAGCCACACATATGATGAATAGAATCAAGGTGATACAGCCGTAGCGGGCCAATATATGGTGCTTGTTGTTCTGCTTTTTTGCCATTCGGAATTGCGTTCTACAGACTCCGGTATTCGGGAGAGATAAAGATGCTATAGGTTTTAGGGTGTAAAATTAGTCAAAAAAATCGGGAGAGTATTCTCAATTTCCCGATTATTTTCTGACGTCGGGGCGCAGCGGGTCATTTTTCTTATTATCGGCCGTCGGGAGCGCCTTTTTCCCGGCATCGACAGGACAGAGCGCCCCGGGCCTTGGAGCAGGCTCAGGGCGTATGGGATGTCCGGAAAATACCGAGGCTCCGGGGGCCGCAACCGGTGAGGCTGCGGCGGGTCAGTGCACCTCGACTTTCTGTGTGGGAGGCAGCTCTATGTTGCGGCGATCCACAGCGGCGACCACATTCTCGGCCAGACGGCGGAACGCGGCTGTCTCGGGATAGGGTGCTTCGCCCTCGCCCACAAGAGAGACGGGTGTGCCTCCGTCGGATTTGGTGCAGATGTCGGCCACAAGGGGTATCTGCGCCAGAAGGGGAGTGTGCAACTCCGCGGCCAGACGCTCCGCGCCGCCTTCGCCAAAGATGTAATATTTCTCGTCGGGATGAGGCGCCGGAGTGAACCAGGCCATATTCTCCACGATGCCGAGCACGGGCACATCTACCTGCTCGGTGCGGAACATGGCTATACCCTTGCGGGCATCGGCCAGGGCGACCTCCTGCGGTGTGGAGACCACTACCACTCCCGTGATCGGAAGTGTCTGAACGAGTGTGAGATGTATGTCGCTCGTGCCGGGAGGCATATCTATGAGGAAATAGTCGAGCTCGCCCCAGTCGGCATCGGAGATCAGCTGCCGCAGGGCGTTCGAAGCCATGCCGCCGCGCCAGAGCACGGGTTTGTCGCGGTCCACGAGGAAGCCGATCGATAGCAGCTTCACGCCGTAACGCTCCACGGGCACTATCAGGTCGCGCCCGTCAACTTTGTTGATATAGACCGGAGCGTCCTCCACACCGAACATCTTCGGTATGGAAGGACCGAAAATATCGGCGTCGAGCAAGCCCACTTTGTAGCCGAGCGAGGCGAGCGACACGGCCAGGTTGGCGGCCACGGTGCTCTTGCCCACGCCTCCTTTGCCTGACGAGACGCCCACTATATTTTTGACCTGCGGGAGCGGATTGGGACGCTCGGGACGCGGATGCCGTATCTTCACGGCTATGTTGCCGTCGATCTCCACCTCGTTGCCAAGTGCCTGGCGGATAGTGGCTTCAGCGCTGCGGACAGTGCTTTTTATGAAGGGGTCGGTGGGCTTGTCGAAGATGAGCGAGAAGCTCACCTTCTTGCCGTCGATGCGCATATCGTCCTCGACCATGCCGGCATCCACAAGGTTCTTGCCGTTGCCGGGATAATGTACGTTGCGCAATATATCGTGAATAAGACTGGGATACAATGCCATATTTCCTATTATTTATTCTGTATAGTATTCAATTGTGAATATCTCCTCAACCATACCGCCAAGCGAAGTCTTTACAGGATTCCCTTTGCTGTCGCGGGCCTCCACGGCCATGGATGCCGTGTTCGGATCGCCGGGTTTGATTGAGGCGGGCACCGGAGCAGCGGCTGTGTTCTCGTAGTACGCGGCCGGGTAATCGGCGTCGCCTTCGTAGATATAGATACGGCGTAGGAGCGGCTTTCCGGTGCCGTTGTTAGTAGTCAGACGGCTGAGCACACGACCGCGGTCATCGTAGGTGTAAGTTACCTGCAGGCCCGGTGCGGACGCGTTTTCCTGCTCCACTTCGCGCAGCGTGCGGTTCTGCGCATCGCGGCTCTCGACACTCAGGAGCTTCTTCTTCCCTTTCACGGTTTTCTCTATTAGGCGTCCCTGGCGGTCGAAACGGAGCTCCGTGCCGGTGTTCAGATTCCTGACACTCTTGACCGGACCTTTGAGCCACGAGAGGGCCAGGTCGCCAAGGTATATATTCTGCGCATTTGCGGGGAGCGTCACTATCAGCGCTACCACGGCGGCGAGCAGGAGTTCCGGTATTCGGCTGAGTTGAATATTCATATTTGCTAATTTTTTATGCAATCGGTTCAATCCTCCTCTGCGGGGTGCATACCCTGGGCCACACCTCGGGGGAAGGAGCGGTAACCGTCGCGCTCTATATCGTCCTCGTCGGGGTCGGCGATGGCTTTGTCGGCCTCGGGGAGCAGGAAAGAGAGGTATTTGATGCTCTTGCCGCGCCCGAGCCATTGATGCTCGTAGAAGGTCTGTATCTCGCGCAGATAAGGGGGCAGCGCGTCGCCTGAGGGGCCGTAGAGATCGGGGCAGTCGCCGGCCGGTGTCAGGCCGTTGGCGCTCACGAGCCGCCCTGTAAACGCATACAGGAACGGAGAGTCGGTCTTGAGGTTCACGCGGGCTCCGGGCGGACAGACGCGGCGGTAGCGGTTCAGGAAGGCGGATCCGGTGAGACGCTTGCGCACCTTCTTCATCTGCGGGTCGGGAAAGGTAATCCATATCTCGGCCACCTCTCCGGGCGCGAAAAAGCGCTCTATAAGCTCTATGTCGGTGCGCAGGAAGGCCACATTGGTCATGGCTGATTCCGTGGCCTCCCGGGCTCCGGTGTAGATGCGCGCGCCTTTTATGTCGATGCCGATGAAGTTCCTGTCCGGGAAACGGCGGGCCAGGCCCACGGTGTATTCACCTTTGCCGCAGCCGAGCTCGAGCACTATCGGGTTGTCGTTGCCGAAATAATCGGCGCCCCAGCGTCCGCGCATAGGAAACCCTTCGGCTGCAAGGCGGCCGAAGGGGTATTGGAACACGCAGGGAAAGCCCTGCATCTCTGCGAATTTCTTTAACTTGTTCTTGCCCATTTGTCTCTGTCAAGGAAGAAAGTGATGCAGTTCCGGCGTCAGCGCATCAGCTTGAATACGCGGCTCGAAGCCTTGTCGGCACACTGAACCACAACCACATAGACCTTCTCGCTGAAGTCGGAGGTGTCTATATCGGCCATGGTGGAGAAGGGCGAAAGCAGTGCGGCTGTGCGGCCGTCGCTCATGTACACTTTCACATTCTCGATCTCGGATGTCGAGGCTATATGGAGTGTCTTCCCTTCGAACCATGCGCGGGTGCTGTCGGCTGAGTCGTATATGGAGGGGGTCACTGTGGTCAGTTCATTGATTGTGAACTCTTTCCACTGGTCTGCCGCCTGCCAGGAGTTCTTGCTGTCGGAAGCCACGGTGAGGACGGCTGCGCTCTGGTCCACACCGGACCATACGCCGGTGCCGAGCGCGGGCACATTAGTATCCAATGCGCTTACATCCACTGATTTAAGTCCGGTCATCCCTTCCATGGCGCCGTCGCCGAGGTAGGTGAGCGAGCCGGAGAAGGTCACCTTCTCGGAGCCGTTGTCGAGCAGGGCATAATCGCCTATCTCGGTGGTATTCTCAAAGGTGTTCGGGCCGGTGACGAGGAAGGCGGCATCGCCTGAGAAACAGTAGTCGGGCACTATGGTGAGCGCCTCGCCGTAGAGGTTCGTGAACTTGGGGTCGTAGAAGAAGAGGCCTTTGCCGAGTGCGCACGAGGCGTTTTTGATGTTGGCCTGAGTCAGATCCTCGCAGCGGGCGAAAGCGAAATCGCCGAGCGAAGTCACACTCTCGGGTATGGTGGCGTAGGTGAGTCCCGACATGGTAAACGCCTCTTTGCCAATGGTTTTCAGGCCGTCGGGAAGGTTGATCCATTTCAGGGCTTTGCAGCCGGCGAATGCGTCGTCGCCTATCGAAGCAAGCGCGGCGGGGAGCTTGACCTCGGTGATGGCGGCGTCGTTCTTAAGCACACCTTGATGCAGCGCGGTCAGTTTCGAGGCGCTGAAATCGACGGTCTTCAGGGCGGTGCAACCGGCAAACGCAAACTGCCCCACGGTCTCTGTAGCTGCGGGAAGTGTTATCTCCGTAAGCGCCTTGCAGCCGTAGAAAGCATCGTCGCCAAGCGAGGTGAGCGAGGCGGGAAGCGCTATGGTGGCGAACGAGTTGCCGGCAAGGGCATGGTCGGCTATGCGTGTGAGGCCGGCGGGCAGTTTGAGCTCGGTGAGACCGCAGTTGAAAAGGGCCATCTCGGGGAGCACGTTGGCATCATATCCGGCCACACCGTTCATTATAGGCTTGGCCGGTATGTACGCCGCTATTGTGGCGCCTGAGAGGTCGAGCTGCCTGAGGTTCTTCATCTCCTCCTTGATCGTCTCGAAATCGCGGGCGTTGATAGAGCCGCTGACTGTGAGGGTGGCATCCTGCTTCTGCGCGTCGGTGAGACGCGAAGCGAGTGTGCCGGCCTGCAGATCGGCGATGTCGACGGCAGTGGCGGAGGCTGTGGCGCAGAGCATTACTGCCAGTACTGCGTAAAGATGACGTTTCATATTCGTAAGATTCTCTTTTAGTTATGAGGAAAGATAGGAATCAGCCCTCTCGGCTGATTCAATGCGGCACGGGGCCGGATTTCGAGGCCGCACGCGACCTCATGGGCCCGGCGTCGGACGCCTGACAGAACCGTCAGGCGTCGATGTTGGCGTAGGTGGCGTTGGACTCGATGAAGTCGCGGCGTGGGCCCACATCCTCGCCCATGAGCATGGAGAAGATATGGTCGGCTTCGGCGGCGTTGGTGAGTGTCACCTGCTTCAGAATACGGTTGTCGGGGTCCATGGTAGTCTCCCACAGCTGCGAGGGATCCATCTCGCCGAGACCTTTATAGCGCTGTAGCACAAGTCTTTCGCGATGACCTCCGCACTGTGTGTCCACGAAGCGCTGCACCTGCTGGTCGTCCCAGGCATACTCCTGTATCTTTTTGTTGCCTTTCACGTTGCATTTGTAGAGCGGCGGTGTGGCTATGTAGAGATAACCGTTCTCGATTATCGGGCGGATGCGGCGGAAGAAGAAGGTCATGAGCAGTGTGGCTATGTGAGCGCCGTCGACATCGGCATCGGTCATGACTATGATCTTGTGGTAACGCAGCTTGCTCAGATTCGGCTCCTTGCTGTCCTCTTCGGTGCCTACCGTCACGCCGAGTGCCTTGAACATGTTCACAATCTCTTCGGATTCAAACACTTTGTGCTCCATGGCTTTCTCCACATTCAGGATCTTGCCTCGCAGCGGAAGCACAGCCTGATAGAACGGGTTGCGGCCCTGCTTGGCCGATCCGCCTGCGGAGTCGCCCTCCACGAGGAAGAGTTCGCACTCCTCGGCCGCGCGGCTCTTGCAGTCGGCCAGCTTGCCGGGGAGGCCGGCGCCTCCGAGCGGCGACTTGCGCTGCACTTTCATGCGGGCATTGTAAGCGGCATGGCGCGCCTGGGCGGCCAGAATCACCTTGTCGACAATGGCACGGGCCTGCTTCGGATGCTCCTCCAGATAATTGCCAAGAGCCTCGCCCACAGCCTGCTGCACCACACCGGCTATCTCGCTGTTGCCGAGCTTCGTCTTGGTCTGGCCCTCAAACTGGGGCTCGAGCACTTTGACGGACACCACGGCGGTGAGGCCCTCGCGGAAGTCGGAAGGATCTATCTCCACCTTCGCCTTCTCCAGAAGACCCGTCTCGTCGGCATATTTTTTGAGTGTGCGGGTGAGGCCGGCGCGGAAACCGCTGAGATGCGTACCGCCCTCTATCGTGTTGATATTGTTGACGTAAGAGAAGATATTCTCGTTGAACGACGTGTTGTAAGTCATGGCCACCTCCACGGGCACACCGTTCTTCTCGGTGTTGATGTGGATTATGTCCTCTATCAGATGCTCCTTGCTGGCATCGATATACTTCACAAACTCTTTAAGGCCTTCGTCGCTGTGGAAACGGTCGGTGCGGGGCTCGCCCTCTTCGTTCACGTCGCGCAGGTCGGTGAGTGTCAGCGTGATGCCTGCATTCAGGTAAGCTAAATCGCGCAGACGGTGGGCCAGAGTGGCGTAATCGTAGACTGTCTCGGTGAAGATCGAGGCATCGGGGTGGAAAATGATGGTTGTACCCGTATGGTCCGACTCGCCGATCACCTTCAGCTCCGTGGTAGGCTTGCCGTAGGCGTATTCCTGCATGAAGATCTTACCCTCGCGGCAGATCTCGGCGCGAAGATAGTCCGAGAGCGCGTTGACGCAGCTCACACCTACGCCGTGCAGACCGCCCGAAACCTTGTAAGAGCCTTTGTCGAACTTACCGCCGGCATGAAGCACCGTGAGCACGACCTCAAGCGCCGGCTTGTGCATCTTCTCGTGCATCCCTACGGGGATACCGCGGCCGTTGTCCACAACCTTTATCGAATTGTCCTTCAGAATGGTCACCTCGATATGGTTGGCGAAACCGGCCAAAGCCTCGTCGATTGAATTGTCCACAACCTCGTAGACCAGATGATGGAGTCCGCGGCCCGATATGTCGCCTATGTACATGGCCGGACGCTTGCGCACAGCCTCGAGGCCTTCGAGCACCTGGATATTATCCGCGCCATAACGGCGGGCGCCCTCTTCGTTTGTTATGTTCTCTTCCTGCATGATCTTTGATGATTCTTATCGGAATCCCCTGGCTGCCGACATCCGCCGCCACGCGCTTACCTGCTGCCGCCCCTTGGGGCAAACGGGCTTACTCGCGGTTTCTTTCCGAAAGTCGCGCCGCCGCTTCCGCACGCTTGCATCAAGCCGCAATCCTACGGTTGAGGCTACTGCCGAAACAGGCTATATCCACCTGCGAATCAGTGCTTCATCCACTTGTTGACAAGCGCTATATCACATTGTGAGTCAGTGCTTTATCCACAGCACACAGCAAGGGCTTCCGCAGCCGGCCGTCAAAGCCGAAATTCCACTACAAAGTTAGTAAAAAAGCTCGGAAAATCCTATACCCCACTTCCTAATTTTCCTAATTTTTTCTGGAATTTTCCAGTAATTTTCCCGCACCTCGGGCCCGCTTGCCGTCCCCATATCGACTCGCCTCCGAGGCTGCTTGCAGGCTCGTCTGTCAGAATGTAAGTAGTACTGCTTGTAGGACTGCACGCTCGTGCAGCCGCTTTCCGACGCTGTTGCTCTCCTCAGTTGCCGCCTCTCTACTCCCATTCGCCGCAAATGCATTGAATCCGCAAAACACCTTGGTCCTTGTTTCGCAAAATGTTCGAATTCCGTCGGCCCGGGGTCTCAGGCAGGTATAAAAAATGAGCCGGAGGCTTCACAGTCTCCGACACACATCTCATGAAAATTATTCTTGGTCTTGATCTTTGCCTAACTTTATGCCTATTTGTTTGCTTGGGTATAATTCTTTTCAAAAATGACCAGGTTTCTTTCACAAGCCCTTCCGATGCGTTGCAGCATCGCTGCGGGCTCACCCCTGAATCAATCTCATCGCGAGAACTATCCTCAGCCTTCGGCAGAAGAGACGGGCTTATTAGCCCAGCTTGTTGACGTGGCGCTGCAGTTTGCTCTTCAGATTCGAAGCCTTGTTCTGCGAAATGATGTTCTTGCGGCCGAGACGGGCGAGAAGAGCCGATACCTTGTCAAACTCTTTCTGTGCCTCTGCCTTGTCTGTCATCTTGCGAACGCGAGCCACAAGCGTACGGCTTGTCTTGGCCCAGTAGCGGTTCTGCATTTTTCTCTTCTGAGACTGGCGGATTCTCTTTTCGGATGATTTATGATTTGCCATTTGTATTCCTTTGTCTTTTTATGCTTGATAAAAATTGGTAGCCCATAGCAGAGTCGAACTGCTCTTTAGAGAATGAAAATCTCTCGTCCTAACCGATAGACGAATGGGCC
>SFOK01000096.1 GCA_004552395.1 Bacteroidales bacterium
TCTAACTTCTTGATAAGCAGAAGTTGGGCTTACTTTTAATGTATGACAAGCCCCTCTGGGTCAATATCATGTTCCAAAGGCGGTGATTCGGAGGCTTCGGCGAGCATTATATTCAGGTCCGCATCGGGTTGGTTGAGGAACTGTCTTCCTATCGCAAAATTGAACACTCAGCTTGCCTTATCTCTCGGACTTTTTTTGTAACTTTGCGGAAATTGGGTTAGTATGCACTCGGCAAAACGTCCTGCGGCACGCGTAGCGGTCGTTACTCTCTGCTTGTCAGCAACATCGCAGAGTCTTCCCTTTATCGGGAGTTTGCCTCAGACAAGGCTGCAGCCCATGCCTGCCCGGCGAAGGATAGCTTCCGCCAGGCCTCTCCTCGCCAAACAACTCCTCACGTTCTCTCCTCGCCGTACAATTTCTCACACACTCTCCCGTCCGTATCCTCTCCACTCTCCTCCCCAATTCCGCTAATAAGAAAAACTGACAATGATAAAGAAATGGAATTATCTCCCTCTCACTCTCCATCAACAGCAGGAGGCCGATGAGATCAAAGAGGCCTGCGGCGGCAGCGGCACTTTGGCCGAGCTGCTCATCCGCCGCGGCGTCCGCGACAAAGAGGACGCCGAGAAATTCTTCTCACCCTCGATCGCCGATCTCCACGACCCTTTCCTCATGCCTGACATGGACAAGGCTGTGAACCGCCTCAACAAGGCGATGGGCGCCAAAGAGAGAATCATGGTCTACGGCGACTATGATGTGGACGGAACCACGGCCGTGGCGCTCGTCTATAAATACCTGCAGAACTACTACAGTAATCTGGAGTATTACATCCCGACCCGCTACGAGGAGGGCTACGGCATATCACGCAAAAGTATCGACTATGCCGCCGACAATGGCGTGAAGCTCGTCATCGTGCTCGACTGCGGCATCAAGGCGGTCGAGGAAGTCACCTACGCCAAGGAGCGCGGCATCGACTTCATAATCTGCGACCATCATGTGCCCGACGAGGAACTGCCGCCGGCTGTCGCTATTCTCAACCCCAAAATGCCGGGCAGCCCCTACCCTTGCCGCGACCTGAGCGGCTGCGGCGTCGGCTTCAAGTTCATGCAGGCCTTCGCCAAGAGCAACGGCCTCAGCAACCACAACGAGCTCGAATCGCTTCTCGACCTGGTGGCTGTCAGCATTGCGGCCGACATCGTGCCTATAACCGACGAGAACCGCGTCATGGCTTACCACGGACTCCGCCGCCTCAACTCCAACCCGAACCTGGGCCTGCGCAGCATAATCCGCCTCTGCAAACTCACCAACAAGGATATCACCATCAGCGATGTCATCTTCAAGATCGGCCCGCGTATCAACGCCTCGGGACGTATGCAGAGCGGCATAGAGGCCGTTGACCTGCTCGTGACACGCGACCTCCACGACGCCTACGAGAAGGGCCAGAACATCGACCAGTACAACAAGGACCGCAAGGAACTCGACAAACGGATCACCGAGGAGGCCAACAACCTCATCGCCAAAGATGTGACTATCGTGGAGGGGAAACGCTCCATCGTGATCTGCAACAAGGACTGGCACAAGGGCATCATCGGCATCGTGGCCTCGCGCCTCACCGAGCTTTACTATAAGCCTTCGGTCGTGCTCACTCTTTCCGACGGCATGGCCACAGGCTCGGCCCGCTCGGTTCAGGGCTTCGACATCTACGCGGCTGTGAACTCGGCCCGTCATCTGCTCGAGAATTTCGGCGGACACACCTACGCCGTGGGCCTCACTCTCAAAGAGGAAAACATCATTGAATTCGCCAAAATCTTCGAGGATTATGTGGCGGCCAACATCAAGCCGGATCAGCTCGAACCGCAGCTCAACATCGACGCGGAGATCCCGTTCTCGGAAATTACGCCGGAATTCATAGCCCAACTCAAGAAATTCAACCCTTACGGTCCGGGCAACCAGAAGCCTGTGTTCATGACCCGCAATGTATTCGACTTCGGCACCTCGAAACTCGTGGGCCACAATCTGGAGCACATCAAGCTCGAACTCGAAGACAATTCCACGTCGCGTGTCATCAATGCCATAGCCTTCAATATGGCGCAGTATTTCGAGCATATCCACGCCCACAAGCCTATCGACATCTGCTATACTCTGGAGCCCAACAAGCATAACTCGCAGGAGAGCGTGCAGCTCATGATACGCGATATACGCCCTTCGGCCAAGCAGTCTTAACGACGCCACGATGCAGTCGCAAGCCGTCGACATACACTTCATATTAAAAAAATACTGGGGCTACGATTCGTTTCGCGAGCTCCAGCAGGAGATCATAGAGTCGGTGCTTTCGGGCCACGATACTCTGGGCCTTCTCCCGACGGGCGGCGGCAAGTCGCTCACGTTTCAGATTCCGGCCATAGCCTTGGGCGGCCTCTGCCTCGTGGTCACGCCGCTGATCTCGCTCATGAAGGACCAGGTCGACAATCTCCGTGCCCGGGGCCTCCGCGCCGCTTACATGCACAATGGCATGAGCTACCGCGAGATGAAGCAGGCCTGGGACAAGGTCAGCAACTCGGACTGCCGGTTCCTCTATATCTCGCCGGAACGCGTCTCGTCAGCTCAGTTTCTGGAGCGGATGCGCCTGCTAAAGAAGGTGACGCTGGTGGCTGTCGACGAGGCTCACTGCATCTCGCAGTGGGGCTACGATTTCCGCCCCTCGTACCTTGGCATCGCGCGTCTGCGGCGCGTCGTGGCCGAGGATGTGCGTTTTATGGCTCTCACGGCTTCGGCCACTGAGCCGGTGGCACGCGATATCTGCGACAAGCTCGAGTTCCGCAGCGGCCGTGTCTTCCGCAAGAGTTTCCTGAGGCAAAACATAAGCTATGTGGTGCGACCTACGGACGAGAAGATCTCTCAGATCCTGAGGGTTCTCGCGGGTGTGGAGGGCACCTCGATCATATATGTGCGTTCGCGCGCCCGCACGGCTGAGATCGCCGACTGCCTGAAAAGCTGCGGCATAGCGGCGGAACCGTTTCACGCCGGTCTGCCGCCGGAGCTGAAAGCTTCGCGCCAGGAGCTCTGGAAGAATGGCGACATACGTGTCATGGTCGCCACCAACGCCTTCGGTATGGGTATCGACAAGCCTGATGTGCGCACTGTCATACACTATTCTCTGCCGTCGTCGCTCGAGGAGTATTACCAGGAGGCGGGCCGCGCGGGCCGCGACGGCAAACCGTCCTATGCGGTGGCGCTTTATTCGCGCACTGACCGCAGTGTGCTGCTGCGCCGCATAGCAGAGGAATTCCCGGATAAAAAGGTGATTCTCAAGGTCTACGAACGCGTTTGCAATTTTCTGGAGATAGCTCTCGAAGAGGGCTACGACCGTCTGTATGCGTTCGATCCGGAGCTCTTCTGTTCCACATTTCGTATGCAGGACCGTCAGGTCATGGCGGCGCTCAAGATACTGGGCGGCGCGGGCTATATGGAGTTTATCGACAACCGCGACAACGCCCCTCACGTCATGTTCACTTGTCTTAAGGAGGATCTCTACGACCTGGAGCTGTCGCATATCCCAAACGCTGACAATGTGATCAAAGGGATGCTCAGGGTACTGCCGGGCCTCTTTGCCGACTATCAGCCGCTGCGGGAGACGCAGCTCGCGCGGGAGACGGGCCTCGACCCGGAATCGATCCACGCCACGCTGTTGGAACTCTCCCGGGCCGGTTACCTCAGCTACATACCGCGGCGGTCGGTCCCGAGCGTCTATATGCCTACCTCGCGCGAACTCCCGGAGCAGCTGCTCATTCCGCGCAGTGTCTATGAAGACCGCAGGGAGGTTCTGCGCCGCCGCATCGAGTCGGTGATCCAATATGCCGAGGCTCAGGGCGAATGCAGGCAGAATGTGATCCTGCGTTACTTCGGCGAGAAACCGGCGCAGGGTTGCGGCCGCTGCGACAATTGCCGAGAGGAATCCTCGCGACGCGCGGCGGGAAAGGTCTCGCGCGCCACTCTGCAAAAGGCTCTCACTGATATGCTCTCGGGGCGCCCCGAGGGTGTCAGCGGCTCTGAGATCTTCGATTATTTCCGCAATTTCAAACAGCGGATCAGCGGCCTCATAGAGGAGATGCTCGAATCTGGTAAGCTGTGCCGCCGCGAACCGGACACCTACTTCCTCACTGCAAATAGGACCGAATAATAACTGTTTAGGAAACGCAATATTATGCTGCAAGATATAACTCTCCGAGTGACACCTCAGGATGCCGGCATTCCTGAACGGCTGCGCCGGCTGGGCGCCGCTCAGGCTCACATGAGGCCGGAAGATATACGCGATCTGAGGATCGTGCGCCGAAGCATAGATGCACGTCAGCGGCAGGTGATGCTCAATCTGACTGTGCGTATCGCCTCGGGCGACGACGCCCGTGTCTCGGCTCCCACACGCGTGATCGACTATAAACATACCACCGCTGACTCACCGCGCATCCTGATCGTTGGCGCGGGTCCGGCCGGTCTTTTCGCGGCTCTGAAGGCGCTCGAATACGGTATACGGCCGCTGATCTTCGAGCGAGGCAAGGATGTGGACTCACGCCGCAAGGATATGGCGGCCATATCGCGTCAGGGTATTGTCGATCCCGACTCCAACTATTGCTTCGGCGAGGGTGGAGCTGGCGCATACAGCGACGGCAAACTTTTCACCCGCAGCAAGAAACGCGGCAATGTCGACAATGTGCTCCATGTACTCCATAACCACGGCGCCTCGGAAGATATCCTGATCGACGCTCACCCGCATATCGGCACGGACCGTCTTCCGGGCGTGATACGCGCAATCCGCGAGACTATCCTGGAGCATGGCGGCGAGGTACATTTTGAAAGCCGTGTGGATGAGCTGCTTATCGAAGGCAACAAGGTGAAGGGTATCCGTCTGGCGGGCGGTGAGGAGTTCGCCGGCCCGGTGGTGCTCGCCACAGGTCATTCGGCGCGCGATGTCTACCGTATGCTGGGCCGCAAAGGCGTGAAACTGGAGGCTAAAGGTCTCGCCATAGGCGTGCGTCTGGAGCATCCGCAGGCGGTCATAGACAGGGTACGGTATCACTCGCCGCAGGGTCGCGGCAAGTGGCTTCCGGCTGCCGAGTATAGCTTCGTGGAACAGTCCGACGGCCGCGGCGTCTACTCTTTCTGTATGTGTCCGGGAGGCGTCATTGTGCCTGCTGCTTCGGCGCCGGGCGAGCTCGTTGTCAACGGCATGAGCAACTCATCGCGCTCAGGACGGTGGGCCAACTCGGGCATGGTCGTGGAGGTCCTTCCGGGCGACTTCCCGGAGTTCGCCACCGAAGGTCCGTTTGAGATGCTCGCCCTGCAGGAGAAGCTCGAAAAGGATTTCTTCCGAGCCGCGGGCAACTCACTCAAAGCCCCGGCTCAGCGCCTCACGGATTTCCTCAGTGGCAAGATATCCTCTTCGCTGCCGGAGACTTCGTATGCGCCGGGCATACAGTCGCTCCCGGTACATTTCCTTCTTCCGCCGTTCATCTCTAAGAGACTTCAGGACGGTCTGCGCAAGATCGGCCGCAAAAACAGGGGCTTCATCACTGCGGAAGCCACACTCATCGGTCTGGAGTCGAGGACATCTTCGCCGGTACGTATACCGCGCTCCAAAGAGACGATGTGCCACGTCGAGATCGAAGGACTCTACCCTGCCGGCGAAGGCGCCGGATATGCGGGTGGCATCGTGAGCGCGGCCATGGACGGAGAAAAATGTATCGAAGCCTTCCATGAAGCAATGATCAGCCAAAACGAGGAATAGATCCGAAAATATTGAACTAAATATAGCATAACTATGATAACATTACTCAACATAGAAACATCAGGACAGGCCTGCTCGGTAGCCGTCACACAGGACGGTCAGGTGGAGTTCGAAAAAATAGAGCGCGAAGGCATGCAGCACGCTGTCTGTCTGGCACCGTTTGTCGATGAAGCTATGGCCTGGTTCCGCCGCCACGACATTAAGCCTGACGCTGTGGCTGTCAGCATAGGACCGGGCTCTTACACGGGACTGCGCATCGGCCTCTCCATGGCCAAGGGTCTATGCTTCGGCCTCGATGTGCCTCTCATCGGCGTCTCCACGCTGCAAATCATCGCCACTCAGGCCATGTTTGCCCACTACGACTGGCAGGGCGACGAACTCCTGGTGCCTATGATCGACGCGCGCCGAATGGAGGTCTACACAGCCACCTACAATTTCCGTCTTGACGCCGTGGAGCCGCCGCGTCCGGTCATCCTCGACGAAGAGTCATACGCCGACCTGCTCGGTGACGGCAAACAGCTTTACTTCCTCGGCGACGGTGCCAAGAAAGCCAAGGACGTGATCAAGCGCAACGGCGCCCACTTCATGCCCGACCTGCGGCCGCTCGCCCACGGCATGATGTCGCTCGCCGAGAAAGCCTACAAAGAGCAGCGCTTCCTCAACCTTGCCTATTGCGTCCCCGAATACCTGAAAGAATTCCAGGCCACCGTCCCTCGCAACAAACTCTTCTAACCCCTGACACTGCTTTGACGTTCCCGACAAATGATAAGTATTGAAGAATTCAGCTCTGCAAGAGATCAAGCTCTTCTGCGGAAATTGACCGCAGTATGGGACAAAACCATGCGGGTAAGCCATCTATTTCTCAGAGAGGAGGATATCCGTCTTATTCGGCCATATGTTGGAGAGGTACTATCAGAGGTCAGGCACCTGTTAGTAGCATACGACGATGGCAAAGCTATCGGTTTCATGGGTATCATGGAGGGGAAATAGAGATGCTGTTTGTAGAACGGATTCTTTTTGCTACTTTTGCATATCAACAATAGTTCGTTAAAAATTTAATTATAGGCTAAGCGGCATCTACCGCGAAGCCAAAGAGTTCTTTGACAAGTTTAGCATTTAAAGTCTTGTACGGGTCAATACCGCTCAGGTCAAAAAATCTTTTTATGAAATGAGCGTTGACCATCAGAGACTTAATTTGACTAATAGAAAAGGGTATCTTCGTCTGCTTCCTGAGCACCTTTGTGATGTTGACGGCGGCAAGCGAAGCGTTATAGGCAAAATCCAAAGCCTTTTCATTGCGAGCCTGACAGTCGAGCAATCCCGTGAACTGGTGACCGTCA
>SFOK01000097.1 GCA_004552395.1 Bacteroidales bacterium
CTAACACTTTGGTGAACTGCTGGCGATGGCCGTTCAGACGACGATAACCTTTGCGGCGCTTTTTCTTGAAGACAAGCACCTTGTCACCTTTTACGAGCGGCTCGAGAACCTCGCAGCTCACTTTGGCGCCCTCTACTGCGGGCACACCGATTTTAACATCACCGTCGGCATCGAGAAGGAGAACTTTCTCAAACTCTACTGCATCTCCGGCCTTCACCTCGTCGCCAAGGTGATGAACATACAGATACTTGCCTTCCTCGGCCTTGAACTGCTGTCCTTTGATTTCTACGATAGCGTACATGCTAATTTGTTGATTATCAAGTTTCACCGTTGGGCGGCGGCAACCCGTGCCGCGCTTTTCTCGCCATGGCGGTCTAAAATTCCTCGCAAAATTACAAAAAATTCTCCACCCCACCAAATCCTCCCCCAAAATTTTTCCTCCAAATTTCCCAACCGGAATTTCCCCGGGATTTTACTAATTTTATTTCTGTATTTTCTCTGTTTCCCTTCTACCGCATACTCGCCCCCGACCGCGGCTTGTGCGACCAGATAGTCCACTAAGTGACTGTTATGGCGCGGGTTGCGGAGGAGGTGTGAAAATTTCCGAAAAATTTCTGTTAAAAAATTTGGAGATTCCGGAATTATGGCCTAACTTTGCACTCGCTTTCGGGAACGAATCCCCACCGACTAACGTCGGCGAAAGTATTCAGCCGAATGTTGCCCCCCCCGCAACGATCAGTCGGCAATCCAACGAATACCGGTGAACGTTTCCAAGCTAACCTCGGGGTGTAGCTCAGCCCGGTTTAGAGTACGCGTCTGGGGGGCGTGTGGTCGCAAGTTCGAATCTTGTCACCCCGACCGAGTTTATTCAAGAAGCCTGCAAATTCAAATTTGCGGGCTTCTCTTTTTATGGTGTCCCGAGTTTCGCGCCCGCGCCCGGGAGCCCGGGGCCGGCGCCGCGCTCGCCCCGACGCCGGGCCGGTCTGGCATCAGAGCGGTCTGCCGCTACGGCTCGGAGCGCCGCAGCCCCGGCCGCCGCCCCTCCCGGTCTGTTAAACTTTTATTAAACTTGGCGGCGAGGAGGCACCGTTTTGAGCTATTCTCACTATCTTTGCGCTATGGATTCTGCACGACGTATACTGGTGGTCGACGATGAGGAGACTCTCTGCGATGCCCTCGCTTTCAATCTTGAAGCGGAGGGCTACGAGGTGACGACTGCCTACAGTGCCGAGGAGGCCCTAACTCTCAACCTCGCTGACTTCAACCTGATTCTGCTCGACATCATGATGGGCGACATATCCGGAACTCAGCTCGCCCGCATCATGAAGGCTAACCCGGCCACTGCCTCGGTGCCGATAATTTTCTGCACGGCCAAGAACTCGGAAGAGGATATGATTGCCGGCCTCGACCTGGGCGCCGACGACTATATCGCGAAGCCTTACTCGCTCAAGGCTGTGCTCGCCAGGGTACGCAGCGTGCTTCGCCGCACGTCGGCTCAGCCGGTTCCCCCACAGAAGGGTGACGACGAGGTTGCTTACAAAGGGCTCGTGCTCTCGAGACGGGACCGCACCTGCCATGTCGACGGCAGCGAAGTGAAGCTCCCCAGAAAAGAGTTTGAGATCCTGCTGAGGCTGTTGGAGAATATCGGCCGGGTCTTCACGCGGGCCGAGCTGCTCAAGGCTATATGGACCGATGAAGTGGTGGTGCTCGACCGCGTAGTGGATGTGAATATAACCCGCATCCGGCAGAAGATTGGCCGCTACGGCAAGAATATCGTCACTCGTTCTGGCTACGGTTATGGCTTCGTCGATTAAGCTCACATATCCTCAGCGGCTCTTCCTCTGGCTGGTCGGTTACTCGGTGCTCCTTGTGGGCTGCTTCATAGCGTTCCAGTATACCCGCGAGAAAAGATTCAAGGCCGAGGAGCTGAACACGCGGCTCCAGATGATCAACACATACATACTGGCCGAACTGGAGCAGGGCACGGATATTTCCCGTATATCTCTGCGCGATTTCCACCCATTCGACGACATAAGGGTGAGTGTGATCAAGGACGACGGGACGGTCATCTACGACAATTCCCTCGATTCGCTCCCGGACAAAAGCCACCTTGACCGCAAGGAGATCCACGAGGCACTTGCCCACAGGTCCGGCTATACGGTGCGCCGCCACAGCGAGAGCACGGGCGACAGCTATTTTTACTCGGCTACCAAGGGGAAACGCGGATATATAGTCCGCACGGCAGTGCCTTACTCCGTGTCGCTGACCTCGCTGCTCGATCCTGACGTCAACTTTATCTGGGTGATGCTGGCCGTGGCGGTGGCTATGTGTGTGCTCGGCTACTTCGCCACACGGCGCGTCGGCCAGCATATCACGCGGCTTAAAAAGTTTGCAGAAGATATGGAGAGCGGCACACGCATATCCAATGTGGCGCCTTTCCCCAACGATGAGTTAGGCGCCATATCGAATCATCTGGTCTGCCTCTATGCCAAGCTGCAACAGGCCTGGTCCGACCGCGACAGCGAACACCGGGCGGCCCTGCATGAGCAGCGCGAGAAAGAACGCATCAAGAAACAGCTCACCAACAATATCAACCATGAGCTGAAGACTCCCGTGGCCTCCATTAAGATATGCACCGAGACCCTTCTGGCGCATAAGAATATGAGCGAAGAGAAGCGCGATCAGTTCCTGCAGCGCTGCCTCCTGAACGCCGAACGGCTGCAGCGCCTCCTCACCGACGTCGCGCTCATAACCCGCATGGACGACGGCAGCTCATCCATCATCAAGGAGCCGGTGGACCTAAACACGGTAATCCGCGATGTGGTCAGCGACCACGAAGAGCAGGCCGCCTCCGCAGGTATCGCCATAGAGAATTTGATTGACAGGCCATTGGAGATGACGGGCAACCCTTCCCTTCTTGAGGCGGTATTCAACAATCTGATCGACAATGCTATAGCTTACAGCGGCGGCGACACCATAAGAATAAAGCTGCTCGGGGAGGACGGGCGGAAGATCGTCCTGACCGTGTCGGACAACGGCATAGGTATCCCCACGGAGCATCTGCCCCGGATCTTCGAGCGGTTCTACCGCATCGACAAAGGGAGAAGCCGCGCCGCCGGAGGCACCGGACTGGGCCTCTCGATCGTCAAAAATGCCGTGATGCTTCACGGCGGCACAATCATGGCCGAGAATCCCGCCACCGGAGGCCTGCGGTTCAAGATCTCATTCTCACGCGGCACTGTTTCACATTAGCTTAATGGTTTTGAAACATTCATGAAATCTTTTGCGGGTTACTTTGCAGTGAAACAAAAGTAACCTGTAAAAGATATGGAAATACTATTCCTCTGCGTAGTGTTTTTTCTGTTCCTTCTGGCGGTGTTCGACCTGTCGGTGGGAGTGAGCAACGACGCTGTCAATTTTCTCAACTCGGCCATAGGGTCGCGGGCGGCGTCGTTCAAGAGAGTGCTGATCGTGGCCTCGATAGGTGTCTTCATCGGAGCGGCCATGAGCAACGGTATGATGGATATTGCCCGCCACGGCATCTTCCGGCCGGAACATTTCTCTTTCTACGACCTCATCTGCATCTTCATGGCGGTGATGGTCACCGACATCATCCTGCTCGACATTTTCAACTCACTGGGTATGCCTACTTCCACCACCGTCTCTATGGTGTTCGAGTTGCTCGGCGCCACTTTTGTGGTGGCTCTGATCAAAATGGCTGGCGGCGTCGATCTGGGGCTCAATCACTTGCTTAACACTGAAAAAGCACTGTCGGTGATTCTGGGCATCTTCCTCTCTGTGGCGATAGCTTTCTTCTTCGGCACGCTGGTGCAGTTCATCTCCCGCATGATCTTCACTTTCAATTACCGCAGCAGGCTCAAGTGGAAGATCGGTATCTTCGGCGGTATATGCGCCACTGCTATTGTCTACTTCCTTCTAATCAAGGGTGTGAAAGACCTCACTTTCATGACGCCCGAAGTAAAAGCCTGGGTCAAAGCTCACACTGCCGCGATAATCCCGGGCTGCTTCTGCCTCTTCACGGTGCTGATGCAACTGCTGCATGTATGCAAGGTCAATGTGCTGAAAGTGATAGTGCTTATGGGCACCTTCGCGCTGGCCATGGCTTTTGCCGGCAATGACCTGGTCAACTTCATCGGCGTGCCTCTGAGCGGTCTGGCATCGTATCAGGACTATGTGGCTAACGGCGCAGGCGACGCTCAGGGCTTCCTTATGGGATCGCTCAACGGCCCGGCCAACACACCGATATATTTCCTGATCGGCGCCGGTGTGATCATGGTGGTCTCGCTGGCCACCTCGAAGAAGGCAAGGAATGTGACCAAGACTGAGATCGGCCTGGGCTCGCAGCAGGGAGGCGACGAAATGTTCGGCTCGTCACGCATCAGCCGCCGGCTCGTGCGATGGGCTCTCTCGCTGCTTTCATGGGTGCGCCGCGTCACTCCGCCCCGTGTGCGCCGCTGGTTCAACAGCCGCTTCAATACGGATGAGACCATCATGGATCAGGGTGCGTCGTTCGACCTTATCCGCGGCTCGGTGAACCTGGTGCTCGCCGGCGCACTGATAGCTTTCGGCACCTCGCTCAAGCTGCCGCTCTCCACTACCTTCGTCACCTTCATGGTGGCTATGGGAACCTCGCTCGCCGACCGCGCCTGGGGCCGCGAGAGCGCCGTGTTCCGCATCACGGGCGTGATCTCAGTGATCGGAGGCTGGTTCCTGACTGCCGCGGCCGCTTTCATAGGCGCCGGTATCATAGTCGCCGCCATGCACTACGGCGGCCACTGGGTGATGCTACTGCTTGCCGCGCTGACTATCCTGCTGATCTTCAGAAGCAACCGTCGCTTCAGCCGCAAGAATAAGGATGAAAATGGCGGCGACGCCCTCTTTCAGGCCATCATCACCACTCAGGACAAGAACCAGACATGGGCCCTGCTGCTTATGTATATCACCGAGCAGCAGCAGACATTCCTTTCCTACGCCGGAGAGAAATACCGCGACATAACGGCGGCCTTTATCAGCGACAATGCCGGTGTGCTCAACAAGGCCGAGTCGAGTCTGACCAAACAGAAGACCGTACTCAAGAATGCCCGGCGCAAGGAGACGCTCTGTCTGAGGCAGCTCCCGCGCGAGATGGCTATCGAGAAAAGCACCTGGTTCTATCTGAGCAACAACCTCTGCATGAATATACTGTATAATCTGCGGCGTATCAACGAAGTGTGCCGCGAACATGTGGAGAATAATTTCATGCCACTTCCGCAGCGGTATGCAGAGGAGTGCGAGCTGCTCCGCACACGCATCAGCACACTCTTCGACGACACGCTGGCCCTGATGCAGACCGGCGAGATAGAGACTATCGGCTTGCTGCGCCGGCATTGCGACGAGATCAAAGACACCATATCCGACACTTACCACCGCGCCCACGATCAACTGCGCGACGGCGACGCCTCGGCTATGTCAGTGCTCTATGTCTACGTCAATATGCTCCAGGAGACGCAAGAGATGGTGTCGTCGATCCGCAAATATCTGCGCGCGTTCGCCAAACTCCGCGATTCCGAATTCCGTACGCGGCGTACCATTCTTGCCTGACTGCACTGTCAGGCCGACACTACGATTATATAAAGTTGTACTTTAAAAAAATCAATAGTTCGTTCACTACTGTCCACTAAAAATGGACGGGGTTAAAAATTAAATAAATTAGGTTCACTTGAACCATAGAGAACATTGACATTTTTGAAATTCGATTTGTCGAAGAGGTCTCGCAAACAGGTTTTGTCCGTCAGCGAAATGCCAAGTATCTGAAGGACTTCGTAGATGCTGCGTTCCAGTTTCATATCGTGCTGCACTATCGCCACAAGGCAATAAGTGATTATGGCACAATAGATTTGGATGCGGACTGCATTCTCGGATGTACCCCAGAACTTCTTGATTCGCAGATGCTGTTTGATCCATTTGAAGAACAGCTCCACGCTCCATCGGTTGCGGTAAAGTTCGGCGATAGTTTCGGCTGATGCCGTCAGATTGTTGGTAAGGAATATGTATCTTGTACCGTCTTCCGGGTCGATGCAGACTACCTTCCGCAGTTTTTCCGGGTAATCCCTTGCGCTTTTATAAACCGTAAAATAACCGATTGCATCCGAAACCACATTTGGAGGAAGCCTGCGTTTCCATATCACAGGCTTGAATCGGACATTGGTTTTCGCCCTGACGACGAAGAATGCTCCGATGCGGTGGATGGTATAGAGATTACCGAAATCGTTGTAGCCACGGTCAAAAATATAATGGGCGCCGTTCTCATACGGAATCTCAGGCATAGCCTTTGAATCGTGGACTTTCGCCTCGGTAATATGCACGAATGCAGGAACTTGAGCCTCCACATCGTAAAGCGTGTGCATCTTGATGCCGCCCTTATGCTTGCGGAACTTAGCCCACTCGAACACCGACAGACACAGGTCGATGGTGGTTGAATCGAATGCGTATACATGACCGTCAAGCTCAAATATTTTCTGTATTCGTCGCCTGCGAGCCTCAGCAATCATGAAGAAGGCGAACTCCTCGAAGATGCGGTAATCCCGCTGCTCGTTGACCTTGCTAAGATTGCTCCGAGTCACGGACTTCCCGATTCCGAGATGGTAGAGCTTTCCGGCATGGGCCTCCATCGCAACGATGAGATCCCGTAGGCTTTCGCGATTCGACAACTGCCCGAACATCAGTGTAAGTAGTTGATTCCAACAAGTATAACTCTTTACATACTTGTCGCCGTCATACTTCCTTACAAGATAGTTGAAGTGATTTCTATCCAAGAACTGGATTAATTGGGAGAAAACGAATGGGTCTTTATGCATAACGGTCTGATTATGACCGCAAATGTAATTTGAAATCCGTTGACTCCAAAATCTCTTGCAACAGATTGAACTTTAGTTATTTCAAAGAGCTCTTATGATTTTTTAGTGGACACTAATGATATTGTATCTCAGAGATATATAGTGTTATAACTAATACCGATGTGGTACTTTATCGGCGCTGAATT
>SFOK01000098.1 GCA_004552395.1 Bacteroidales bacterium
TGGGACAATTATTCCCAGTCGTTGGTCATCTTGATTGACATGGAAGATAAGGATATGCTCACAGCCTTTCAGCAGAGCCGCCTCAAAGCCTTTGCCGATCAGTATAAGTCAGGCCTCGAGGATTTCGGATTCATTCTCGGTCTGGCCGGCATGGGCGATTCGGCGGAGTAAACAGGACACTTACCGACTAAGACCTAACGGCAGGGGTGACGGCAGGGCGCAAGTCTGACGTGCCCCTGCCTGCTTATTTGCCACAGTCTCAGATCAGATCCTAATACAAAGAGCGACAGCTCAAAAAATACAGTAAAGACTTCAGGCAGTTAGTTATGGAGCTATATCTATACAACCCGTCGACAGACATAGCGCTTGCGCGCGACAGTGTGAACTTCACACCGTCGGCTGCGGTGCGTGCCTTTGAGCGGCAGATGGCGCTTCTCCCGGCTCTGTATATGCCTCCCGGCGCCGCGGTGCTCCTGCCCGACGAGATACCGGCCGAGGAGCTGCCGTCGCTCAGACATTGGCGTCCCGGCCTCGCGGCGCTCAATTTCAGCGAGCTGCGCGGGAAGCGGGTGCGGGTGAATCCGTGGGGGTGGAACCGCGCTCTTACGGCACGTCTGCGGCGCAGCGGAGCCGAGGTGGAGAACCTGCCATCGGATCCGGAACTTACCTCGTGGCGTCAGCTTGCCCACCGCCGACAGACCGTAAAGCTGTCACGTCTGCTCGGTGCCGACGAGGCCGACCGGCCCGTGGAGGTGAGCCGCCTGACCGAAGCCGAGGCAGTGCTCAGCCGTATGGACGGAGGCTGTATGCTTAAGCTGCCCTGGAGCAGCAGCGGAAGGGGAGTGGTGCCCCTCTTTCCGGCGGAGGACCGCGAGCGGACCATGCGCCGTATAGGCGACGGTATACGTACACAAGGCTCCGTGATGATAGAGCCGCTGCATACGCGCCGGCTCGATTTCGCCACAGAGTGGATCAGCACAGGCCGGGAGATCAGTTTTCTGGGTTGGTCGGTTTTTTCGACAGGTGAGAGCGGGAACTACGGCGGCAACCTCACAGAGTCTCAGGAGGCGCTTCTACGGGCTATAAGCGAAGCATCCGGACAGAGCGCCGGGCAACTGCGGCAGCTTGCCGACCGAATCCGCCGGGCGCTTGAGCAGATATTACTGACCGCGCCATGCCCTTACCGAGGGCCGTTGGGAGTGGACGGACTCGTGGCCGAATCAGGACGCATCATACCGTATGTGGAGATTAATCTGCGCATGACTATGGGGCATGTGGCGCTTGCGCAAGCCCGCGCCATGCAGGCGATGCAGGGGCAGCAAGTGCCGCAGGGTCAGGCCTCGCGGCGCGAATGACGCCTGTAGCGGATAAGCTGCCAGGAGTTGACGATATTGTGCCAGGCAACATATCCGGCCGGAGCTATCGAAGCCACCGGGTTGAGGTAGGCCAGCGCGAGCCATATGCCGAGCACAGTGTTCTTCTGGCCCAGAGCCTGACCTCCGGCTATTACCTCATGATATTTGCGGCCCGCAGCCTTGCCCACAGCGAACTGCGCGATGCAGGCCAGGAACGAGAGCACCAGAAGCATGATAAGCTGCGGTATTAGCGCCGGTGTGTAGACCCTGATCACGAAACTGACGCTGCTGCCCACCACGATAAAGAGCGCCAGAGCCCACATATAGAACGATATGGACTGATTGTCGCGGATGCAGTCGTGGGCGCGCGGCCAGATTTTGGCCAGCGAGAAAGCCGTGATCATGGGGAGTATGAGCAGAGGTACCACACTGCGGCATATCATGAGGAAACTTTCGAAGAAGCCGATCTCCGGGTGGTCGCCAATGGCAGCGAGGATGACCGGACCCGAGAAGGCCACGAAGAGGTTGCATAGCAGCGAGTAAGAGGCCACTTTCGTGATACTGCCTCCGAGCATGGAGGTGATCACCGGGGCGGCTGTGGCAGTGGGTACAAAGAAGCATATAAAAACACCTGTGGCCACGTTGTGGCCCAGCGGCAGAAGCATGAGTAGGGCTATGAGCGCCATCATCATCTGCGCTATGAGGAGCCGCCAGTGGAAGGGGCCGAGCCTGAGGTCGCGCGGCTCCACACGGCAGTAAGTCACCGTGAGCATGAGGAAAATCAGATACGGCGACAGGAAAGTGAGGTAATGAATCCACTCATGAAACAGCGCTCCGCCCGCCATGGCTATGGGGAGCATCCAGTCCTTGAGCGTTTTCTTCCATCCGGTGGTGTGCATGATCACATGCGTTTAAGCGGGGTAGACTGTGGGACAGTCCGACTCGAGTACCTTCAGATATTCTTTGGCTACTATGCGGGCTTCAGGCAGATTCATGAGCAGATAGTTGCCGCAGTCGCGGGGTGAAGCGCCCGGCACCTGACCTTCGAAACCGGCGCAGAAGCGGAACGTACGCTGCAGCAGAGGGATGATCTGCTTCGGCTCGAGCTCACCCTGAAGGATAAGGTAATTTCCTGTGCCGCAGCCCATCGGACCCCAGTATACGACTCTGTCGCGCCACTCGGGATCGTTGCGCAGGAATGTGGCGGCGAGATGCTCGATAGTGTGGAGCACGGGAGCGGAGAGCGAGAGCGAGCGGTTGGGCGCCGTCATACGCACATCGAAGGTGGTGAGGCAGTCGCCCGAAGGAGTGAAGTCGCGGCGGCTCACGTAGACGCCCGGCATGAGGGTGAGATGATTTATGGTGAAACTCGGTATTTTTTGCATGATAAGAGAAAGTTTAAGAGCTCTTGATTAGATTTTAGCGAGAAGAGAAGTGAGCATGGCGAAGGTCTCGCGCGGGGCGTCGGACCAGAAATTCTCATACTGCGAGATATTCTCCTCCTGTCCCGGAGTGTCGCTGATCACACGCAGCACATTGAAGGGGACATTCTTGAGCGAGCAGACATGAGCTATGGCGCCCGATTCCATGTCGACACCCAGCGCTTCGGGGAAATGCTTCTTGATGTCGGCCACCTCCTCGGGAGTGCAGATGAAGCGGTCGCCCGAGCAGAGGAGTCCGAATTTCACTTTCGTGTTGGAACCGAAGAGGCTGAGGGCCTTCTCCGTGATCTGTTTGCTGCAAGGCATATAGACGCCCAGACCCGCCGCGGCACCGTATTCCGTCTCCGGTCCGCACCATACATCGTGGTAAGACACCGAGGTGGCCACGAGCATGTCGAGCACACGCATGGAAGGGTCGGCGCCGCCCGCCACACCAGTGTTGATCACGAGCGAGGGGCTGAATTTGTCGATGAGAGTGAGAGTGCCGATAGCGGCGTTGACCTTGCCTATGCCGCACTGCATGGCCACGACCTCATGAGAGCCGATGCGGCCTTCGTAGAAAGTGAAGCCGTTGATTTCCTGAGGCGTGCGGGCATCTTCGAGAAGCGGGAGGAGCAGCGAGAGCTCCTTGCCCATGGCCACAATTATACCTGTTTTCATAATCAGATTCAGTAAAAGCGGAGACCTCAGACCGTACCATCCGGCGGCATTGTCGTCCCGGCGGGGGAAGGGTCTTTCCGACTGCAAAATTACAACATTTCATCCACAAGCGCAAAAGCCCTTTTGCGGCTCCGGTCAAGCAGCCGGATGCAGCCCGATTCCGCGCCGTTTTCCGCACTGTTTTCATATATCATATTGTCGAATCGGCTCTAAATTATTAACTTTGCGAAAAAGAATCAGACCATGAAAAGAATCCGCATCTGGAACGACGACCCGAGCGAGAAACAGCTCCGCGAGGTGGCCGACGCTCTCTCCGAGGGCGAGATCATGATTTATCCCACCGACACCATCTATGCCATAGGGTGCAACGCGCTCGATGCCAAGGCTGTGGAGCGCATATGCCGCATCAAGGGGATCAACCCCGATAAGACGAATCTGTCGGTGATCTGCGACTCCATATCCACCGCCGCCCGCTATGCCCGTTTCGACAACCGCCAATTCGAGATGCTGCGAGCCAACACTCCCGGCCCCTTCACATTCCTCTTCCGCGCTGCATCCTCGCTTCCGAAAGCCTTCAAGGGACGCAAGACCGTAGGTATCCGTATACCCGACTGCAACTTCGACCGCAAGCTCGTGGAGACAGCCGGCTTCCCGATTCTCTCCACCTCGGTAGAGTTCGACGACAGCGACTACACCGTGAATCCCGACCTGATAGCCGAAGAAGCCGAAGGGATCGTGGATCTTCTCGTCGACGGCGGCGAGGGCGGCACGGAGGAATCCACTGTGGTGGACTGCACCGGTTCCGAGGCCGAGATCGTGCGTCAGGGGAAAAGTGAGCTTCAGTAGCGAAGAGGTGTTTGCAAATTGAGGGAGCGGCCCTTCCCGAATCTGCCGGGCCGACGAATAGCTGCAAAATTTCCGTGCGAGGAATAGGGATTAAAGAATTTTTTCGTTAATTTTGCCGTTGAAACGGAGCCATGCATCCGCTCCGGCCATGAACAGAACACTCCCGGCTCTACGAAGCCGAATCAAAAGCTGAAGAAATCAATAAATTAACCTAAAATATTATACATTAAAACCTAAGAACTATGTCAAAAGTTACAGTGGTAGGCGCCGGCAATGTGGGCGCTACAGCAGCCAATGTGATGGCTATCCGCGAGGTTGCCGATGAAGTTGTCATGATCGACATCAAGGAAGGCGTATCCGAAGGCAAGGCCATGGATATGATGCAGACAGCCAACCTTCTCGACATGAACACCCGTGTGAAGGGCGTCACCAACGACTACGAGGCTACAAAAGACAGCGATGTTGTAGTGATCACATCCGGTATCCCCCGCAAGCCCGGAATGACCCGCGAGGAGCTCATCGGCGTGAACGCAGGTATCGTCAAGCAGGTCACCGACTCGGTGCTCAAATACAGCCCCAACGCAGTGATCGTATGCGTCAGCAACCCGATGGACACCATGACTTACCTGATCCACAAGGTGAGCGGACTGCCCAAGAACCGCATCATAGGCATGGGCGGCGCCCTCGACTCAAGCCGTTTCAAATATTATCTCTCGAAGGCTCTCAACGCCAACCCCAACGAGATAGAAGGTTTCGTAATCGGCGGCCACGGTGACACCACCATGATCCCGATGAAGCGTTTCGCCGCTTACCGCGGTGTACCCGCCACATCCCTGCTCGACAAAGAGACCCTCGATAAGGTTGCTGCCGACACAATGGTAGGCGGTGCCACACTCACAAAGCTCCTCGGCACATCGGCATGGTATGCTCCCGGTGCTGCTGCTTCCGAGATCGTAGAGGCTGTGATCCACGACCAGAAGACACTGATCCCCTGCTCGGCCCTCCTCGAAGGCGAGTATGGCGAGAAGGATCTCTGCATCGGCGTGCCCTGCATCATCGGCAAGAACGGTATCGAGAAGATCGTGGAGCTTGATCTCAACGAGGAGGAGAAAGCCCTCTTCAAGAAGAGCGCCGAGGCTGTGCACAAAACCAACTCCGCACTTCCCTGCTAAAATGCTGATCTGACTTGCGCCTTGTCCTCAATGAGGACGGGAAAGTGAGACAAACTTACAGTTCCGGAGGCTCGCGCCGCAGAAGCGCCGGCCCCCGGAATTTTTTCTGCCGCTGGTGCCGGCAAACTATTTGGGCACCGGATATGTTTTTTATTTAAATGAAAACGAAAGCTTTTATATTGTCAGCCGCCGCCATTGTGGCGTTTTGCGTTTCGTGTGCACCGGGCCAACGTGGCCGCCAGGCCGTGCAGGAGTCAGTTCCTACACAGGCCGCTCAGGCGCATCAACAGAATGAGGATGTCCGACTGTCGGACGCCCAGATGAACATGATAGCAGACTCCGACGAGGAGGAGCAGATCTATCTGCTCGACTTCTATGCCGACTGGTGCGGGCCGTGCCGTCAGCTTAAGCCGTACATGGAGAAGTGGGAGGACCGCTACGATGGTGTCATCGATTTCGAGGAGATCAATGTCGACGAGCATCCCGACATCGCCGCCGGTTTCGGTGTGGAGTCAATCCCGACCGTCATCATAGTGGACCGTTCGGGCCGGGTGCTCGGCCATGTCGTAGGTTTCCAGCCCGATTCGATAGAGTCTGCGCTCAACAGCGTAGCTGCGAAATTACCCAAGTAACTTAAAAATAACAAGATACAGAATGACACTCAAACAGATAGACCCCGAGAAGATAGATCTCAATCTCATACAGGCTATCGGCAAGGACTGGATGCTGGTGACAAGCGGCAACGAACAGTCATTCAACATGATGACTGCCTCGTGGGGTTTCGCCGGCTTCATGTGGGGGCTTCCCGCCACAGCTATCTTCATACGGCCGACACGTTACACCAAGGAGTGGATAGACCGCTGTCACACCTACACGCTCGCCTTCTTCCCCGACAAATACAAGAAGCAGCTGCAGATGCTCGGCTCCAAGAGCGGCCGCGACATCAACAAGATGAGCGACAGCGGATTAACACCGATCTCGCTCCCGACAGGCGACATTACTTACGAGGAGGCTTCGCTCACGATCGTTTGCCGCGTGGTCTATAAGCAGACACTTGACCAGAACGGTTTCCTCGACACTTCGATCATGCCCAAGTGGTATCCGTTGGGCGCTGACGACCTCCACACAATGTATATCGGTGAGATTCAGGCCGTTTACCAGAAACCCAAAAGCGGATTCTTCGGATAAGACCGGCTGACAGAGCGGTCGGATGCGGAGAGCACCTCCGGGTCAAAATGTTATTAAACAAGCTCTAAAATTGATTGTGCATAGTAGAAGGCGGGCAGGTATCAGGCTTGTTCGCCTCTCTCTCTTTGCGCGATTTGAAATATCTGCTGGTGAGCACAAACCTTACGAGCATGTAATTCACCGGTATACAGATAGCCATGGCCGGGAGGAGTCCCAGTGTCTTGCCCACAAGCGGCGAGAAGACAGCCACAAGACCTACCTGCATGCCCATGTTTATGGCGTGGCTTGTGAGGAAACCGAG
>SFOK01000099.1 GCA_004552395.1 Bacteroidales bacterium
GCGATCTGACCGCAGAACGCCTGCTGGAATGGCGCGTTGTCTGCGCTGAAAGCAGCAACGGCCGCTGTGGCCAGTGTGAGTAAAAATTTCTTCATGACGAGAAATTGGATTTAGAAAAATGTAAATAAATTGTTTATTTATGAATAAATGCAAGCTGAAAAAGTCTATTGGCAGATCTTGTGCACAAGGTTACAATAGAATGAAACTCTATCTCTATTTCCGTGTACAAAAATTCGGCACAAAATTACAAATAAAATTCTGTATGAGTTTAGTCTTAAATTATGTTATTCAACATAAATCGGTGTAAAAATTTTCTTACCTTTGTAAAAAATTTCGCAATGCTGCGCACACCGTGCCCTCGGAAGCCTGCCGTTGCGCCGAGTGAAGGGATGCTCCGGAATAAAGATGATTCGGGATAATAAGTGAGTGTGGCAATTCAGCAGGCAATAAAAGACGGAACCGTGCGTGATACTGAGAAAGACTTCACATCATTCACGACCCAGTGGACCAAGAAATTCAAATATTATGATAGACTATATATCCGGCCCTATCGCCGAAGTAAATCCCACCGCAGCCGTGATCGACTGCTCCGGCATCGGTTACGAGATCAACATCACGCTGCTCGATTACGCCACTCTTCAGAAGGAGAATAAGGCGAAGCTTTACATCCACGAGGCCATACGCGACGACGCTCATCTTCTCTACGGTTTTCTCACGCGGCGCGGACGCGAGCTCTTCCGGTTGCTCATCAGTGTGAGCGGCGTGGGAGCCGGCACAGCGCGCCTGATACTCAGCGCAATGACGCCCGACGACCTGGCGGCCGCCATCTCTTCGGGCAACGATTCGGTGCTCAAAGCAGTGAAAGGGATCGGAGCCAAGACGGCGCAGCGCATCATTGTGGATCTGCGCGATAAAATAAAAGCCGATGCGGGAGCGTTAGTTACAAAGGGCGTGGCCCCGTCGGAAGTATTCGACGAGGCGCTCGGCGCGCTCGGAGTGCTCGGCTTCACCCGCCAGCAGTCGGAGAAAGCACTGCGCAAAGTGCTTTCGGCCGAGCCGGGCCTCAATGTAGAGCAGGCCATACGCCGCGCTCTGAGCATCTTGTAGCATCACAGCACCCCCTCTCTCTTCTCCCCCGACAGAGCGGCGGCAGGTCAGGCAGTGAATCCGGCCCGGTACTGCGCTGCAGGCAGCTTTCCGCTCGCGAAGAGACCTTATGAATACAGGCAGATACAAAAATATGATCGTAGCCGGCGCGGTAGTGGCTCTATCGTGCCTGCCTATGCTTTTTGCGTCGGGCCAGTATTACCAGCCTCAGCTCACGCCTCCGCCCACCAATCCTCCCACTCAGTATATCTCCGGCACCGAGATACCGGAAAGCATCGTGATGCCCTCGCCCGTGCAGACCACTCTGCCACAGTCGCTGGCCGACTACGAGGGACGCGAATATGCGGCCGACCTGCGCGACCCGTCGAACATAAAGACGGAAGCCACGTTCGACCCGGCCACAGGTATGTATGTGATCCACACCAAGGTGGGACCGTATGACCTGGTTACGCCCTACTCCATGTCGGCGAGCGAATACCACCGCGTGCAGACCCGCAAGGATATGCTCGCCTATTACCGCGAACGCAACTCGGAGAGCTTCGAGAGCAAAGACAAGGAGCCGTTCAACATCCTGGACATGAACTTCTCCCTGGGCCCGCTCGAGAAAGTGTTCGGCCCCGGCGGTGTGAGACTCACCACTCAGGGCTCCATACAGCTCAATATGGGCATCAAGAGCAACAAGACCGACAACCCGGCGCTCCCGATCAACTCGCGTCGCAAAACCTTCTTCGACTTCGACCAGAAAATACAGGCCACCATAGCGGCCTCCGTTGGCGATAAGATGAAGTTCAACATGACCTACAACACCGACGCTACATTCGATTTCGACTCCAAGAATCTGAAACTCGCCTACGAGGGTAAGGAGGATGAGATCATCAAGTCGATCGAAGCCGGTAATGTGAGCATGACTACAGGATCGCAGCTGATCCGAGGGAGCACGTCGCTGTTCGGCGTCAAAACCAAGCTGCAGTTCGGCAAGCTGACGCTGACCGGACTTGTGTCGCAGCAGAACTCCGAGAGCAAGACCGTCAACACCAAAGGCGGCGTGCAGACCACCCCGTTCCAGATCTACGCCGACGACTACGACGCCAACCGCCACTTCTTCCTGGGCCAGTTCTTCTACGACCATTACGACGAGTTCGCCTCGCGCCTGCCCTACGTCTCTTCCGGTGTGAACATAACCCGCATCGAGGTGTGGGTCACCAACAAGACAGGCAAGTACGATGAATCGCGCAACTTCGTGGGGTTCATGGACTTAGGCGAGGAGAGCCGTCTCGCTTCCGATTACTGGACGCCTAATCCGGCCTATCCGCAGCCGTGCAACCAGAGCAACAATCTGCTCTCCGTCATCAAGTCGGATTATCCCGACGCGCGCAACATAAACCGAGTGACGCAGGCACTGGAGCCCCTGCAGAGCTACGGCATCACAGGCGGCCGCGACTTCGAGAAGGTGGAGTCGGCCCGTCTGCTCAGCTCCAGCGAATATACGCTTAACGCCACTCTGGGTTACATCTCGCTGAAGGCGCAGCTCTCGAGCGACGAGGTGCTTGCCGTAGCGTATGAATACACATACAACGGACAGGTATATCAGGTGGGCGAGTTTTCCGGCGACGTCACAGCGACTTCAGACTGCCTTTTCCTGAAAATGCTTCGAGGCACCACCATTTCGCCGCGTCTGCCTATGTGGAAGCTGATGATGAAGAACGTCTACTCCCTCGGCGCCTATCAGCTCCAGAAAGCCAAGTTCAAGCTCAACATCAAATATCTGAGCGACACCACCGGCACAGAGATCAATTATCTGCCCGTGGGTACGATCGCCAACCAGCCGCTGCTTCAGGTCATGAACCTGGACCGCATCGACTCGAACCAGGAGTCGAACCCCGACGGATTCTTCGACTATATCGAGGGGTACACCGTGCAGTCGTCGTCGGGCAAGGTTATCTTCCCTGTGGCCGAGCCGTTCGGCTCCCATCTGCGCAAGAAGATAGCCGACGACCGGCTGGCCGACCTCTACTGCTATCAGGAGCTCTACGACTCGACACAGACCGTGGCCCGGCAATTTGCCGACAAGAACAAGTTTCTGATGGAGGGCGAATACCAGGCCAGTTCCGGCGCCACTATCCGTCTGAACGCCATGAATGTGCCCCGCGGGTCAGTGATCGTGACCGCGGGAGGCGTCACACTGACCGAGAACACAGACTATACCGTGGACTACACCATGGGTATAGTCACCATCACGAACCAGAGCATCATCGACTCCGGAACGAATGTGAGCGTCACCATGGAGAACCAGTCGCTCTTCTCCATGCAGCGCAAGACACTTCTCGGCCTTGACGCGCAGTATAAATTCAACAAAGACTTCACCTTAGGTGCCACGTTGCTGAATTTTTCGGAGAAGGCGCTCACCGAGAAGGTGAACATAGGCGACGAGGTGATCAACAACACCATGTGGGGCCTGAACCTGCAGTACAACACACAGTTCATGTGGCTCACCAACCTGCTGAACCGTATCCCCACCGTCAACGCCACGGCACCGTCGACACTCAGCGTGCGTGCCGACTTCGCCCAGCTCGTGCCCCACAAGCAGAAATCGGGCACGAACCAGGGTTCCAGCTTCATCGACGACTTCGAGACCACTCAGACCGGACTCGACCTGCGCAGTCCTTACTCATGGTTCCTGGCCTCAACGCCCTACGATCCGGGACCCGACGCTCTCTTCCCCGAAGCCGGTCTCTCCGACAATCCCGACTACGGCAAGAACCGCGCGCTGTTGGCCTGGTACTACATAGACCGCATTTTCACGCAGAAAGGCTCGACCCGTGTGCCCGGCTACCTGAAGAACGACCGCGACCAGCTCTCCAACCCCTACGTGCGCGAGGTGCGTACCCGAGAGATATTCCCTAACCGAGAGCTCAACTACGGCGAATCGCAGACCATACAGACACTCAACCTCTCGTTCTATCCCAAAGAGCGCGGCCCCTACAACCTCGATGCCGAGAATATAGCCACCGACGGCTCGCTCCTCAACCCCGAGAAGCGATGGGGCGGCATCATGCGCCGCATGGACAACACCAACTTCGAGAGCTCCAACGTAGAGTACGTGCAGTTCTGGCTTCTTGACCCGTTCCTCGACGACAATAACCCCAACAAGGAGGGCGGCGACCTCTACTTCAACTTCGGCGAGATCAGCGAGGATATCCTCAAGGACGGAATGAAGAGCTACGAGAACGGACTTCCCATCGACGGCAACGACCAGTTTATGCGCGAGACCAACTGGGGCCGCGTGAGCTCGCAGAACTCTCTGACCTACGCGTTCGAGAACGCAGAAAATGCCCGTCCGCTTCAGGATGTGGGTCTCGACGGCCTCCCCAACGACGAAGAGTTCTCCTTCCACACATACTCCGACTATCTGGACCGTCTGCGCACAAGAATCGACGCCGGCACCATATCCACCATGCAGGACGATCCGTTCAGCGCCTTCTCCGACCCCGCCGGAGACAACTACCATTTCTACCTCGACCCCTATTTCGACGAACACCGCACCGGCATTCTGGACCGCTACAAGCATTACAACGGCACCGAAGGGAACTCGCTTTCGCCTGACCAGAGCAGCAACCCTTACTATCAGTCGGCGCGCACCGTTCCCGATGTGGAGGATATAAACCAGGACAACACGCTCAACGAATACGAGCGCTACTTCCAGTACAAAGTCTCGATCCGCCCCGAAGACCTCGAGGTGGGCAAGAACTATATAGCCGACAAGCAGGAGAGTCTGCAGACGCTCCCCAACGGCGAAAGCAAGGTGATGGTATGGTATCAGTTCAAGATACCTCTGAGCGCGCCCGAGAAGATCGTGGGTGGCATCTCGGACTTCTCCACCATACGCTTCGCCCGTATCTTCATGACCGGCTTCAAGGAGACCACTCACCTGCGTTTCGCCACCCTCGAGCTTGTGCGCGGCGAATGGCGCGACTACAAGTTCAACCTCAACTCGCGCAACGACTCCCCGGCCGAGGGAGAGCTCGACGTCTCCACCGTGAACATCGAGGAGAACTCCGGCAAAGAGCCCGTGAACTATGTGCTTCCTCCGGGTGTGAACCGAATCCAGGATCCGGGTCAGGCTCAGGCCACACAGCTCAATGAGCAGTCCATGGCTCTGGAGGTGAAGGGCCTGCAGCCCGGCGATGCCCGCGGTGTATACAAAAACACGCAGCTCGACCTGCGCATCTACCGCCGTCTGCAGATGTGGGTACACGCCGAGGCGCCCGTGATGGACAAGACGAACCTCAAGAACGGCGATCTGGCTATCTTCGTGCGCGTGGGTTCCGATGTGAAGAACAATTATTACGAGTACGAGATACCGCTCGAACTAACCCCTGCCGGGCGCTACAACAACATGAGCTCGGCCGACCGTCGCATCGTGTGGCCCGAGGCAAACTACCTCAACATACCTCTCGATATCTTCACCAAGATAAAGACCGAGCGCAACCACGACAAGAGCGCCGGTGTGGACGGCGTGGGCTTCAACCGCATCTACTCGGCCCACGATCCTGACAACGAGAAGAACACCGTCTCGGTGCTCGGTAACCCGTCGCTGAGCGATGTGAGGGTGCTTCTGATCGGTGTGCGCAACAAATCGAATTCGGTGAAAGACGGCGCCGTCTGGGTCAACGAGCTTCGAGTGACCGACTTCAACGAGTCGGGCGGCTGGGCGGCTAAAGCCACTGTCAATCTGGGCGTCTCGGATGTGATACAGCTCAACGTTGGAGGCCACAAGGAGACAGCCGGTTTCGGCGGTGTGGACCAGGGACTCTCCGACCGTCGTCTCGACGACTACGAGCAGTACAATGTCGCCGTGCAGGCTGACCTCGGCCGCTTCCTTCCTCCCAAAGCGAAGCTCAACGCGCCGATCTACTACTCATACTCCAAAGAGAAGACAACACCCAAATACAATCCTCTCGACCAGGATATCCTGCTCAAGGACGCCCTCGACGCGGCCACCACGAAGCATGAGCGCGACTCGATCAACGACTACGCCGTGACCCGCAAGACGGTGGAATCGTTCTCGCTCTCCGGCTTCCGCTTCAATGTGCAGAGCAAGAACCCGATGCCGTGGGATCCGGCCAACTTCACCCTTTCGTTCTCCTTCAACAAGCAGAAGAACTTCGATCCTACCACCGAATACGAATACACCAACGATTACAAAGGCTCGTTCCAGTACAGCTACAACCCTTATGTGAAAGGCATCAAACCGTTCGGATGGATCAAGAGCAAGAACAAGAACCTGCGATTCCTTAAGGAGTTCGAGATCAACTGGCTGTTCAACTCGCTGACATTCTACACAAACATGTCGCGCTATTATTACGAGCAGCAGACCCGCTCCGAGGTCGATGTGGATTTCCAGCTTCCTGTGCAGGTGAGCAAGAACTTCTACTGGGACCGCCAGCTGAACCTGACATGGAACCTGACCAAGAATCTGAACTTCACGTTCAACTCCAACACCACAGCCCGCATCGAAGAGACCGTGGGCGCCGTGAACCGCAAGCTGTTCCCCGATAAATACAAGGAATGGCGCGACACGGTGTGGAACTCCATAAAAGGATTCGGCACTCCCTGGAACTATAACCAGACCTTCACGGCCACCTACCGCGCACCGTTCTCGAAGATACCTATCCTAGACTTCCTCAACGGCAACATATCCTACAACGCCACGTACCGCTGGGACCGCGGCGCGACAATCGACGACATCTATCTCGGCAACGAGATACAGAACCAGGCTACATGGAACGCCGACGCGCGTTTCAACTTCGAGCAGTTCT
>SFOK01000100.1 GCA_004552395.1 Bacteroidales bacterium
GGGGAGGGATTTTTACCAACTCTTACCCTGAACCATTCGCTCCGTCGGCTCGTTCCGGGGCGAGTTGCCTCATTCATAAATTGATTTCAGAGGTATTCGGCGATTGCGTTGCAATTCTTTTTCTGAGCTTCCTCGTCCGGGCTTCATTTTTTCCGCTTTGGCCATCGGTGATTACACAGAGTTGATGCGTATTCGCGCCGGCAGTCGGTGTTCACTGCCAAATATATTCGCGTGTCGGCAATTAGCGCATGTCGGCTGAAAGCCGGTGCGCGATCCCGTAGGGAAATTGACCGACCGCAAATATGCCTTGCAGGTTACGTGGTTCGAGATTTTCGCATTTGCGCAATCTCGGCTGCACTCGGCATAGTTCAAGCGAGCTTGACACCCTGCTCTCGTTTGCACGAGATTTGTCCGGGACGTTTCGCGAGGAACTTTCCTGATAACACGCTCGGAACACGCCTGATATTTCACTTCGCAAAGTTAGGTCGCCAACTCAACTTCCCTCCGGCTCTCTAAAATCGGCTCTGCCTATTTACGACGACAGCCAACAGTAAAATCAAAAGAGTTATTGACAATGCACGGTCAACTGGCAGTCCGGTTCCCATATGTCTGGTACAGTTGTTTCAGCGATATATGATTCCGGCGCATCCAGTCGTAGAGTCGCCTCCATGGCACTTCATTGCTTTCGCAATATGCCTGTAGCCTGAGATACGGATAGGCGCGCAGTTTCCTGACGAAACTCTGGTAGTGATGATAATAGTCCATTGCAGTTTTTTTCCTGAAAAGGTACTCCGACTACGACATCGTGTCAATGCGCCATCGCGCAGACAGATACTAATAAAATCAGGGCGCACCGGAATCCGATGCGCCCTGATCTATGCGAAATTGCGGATCGCGCCCTCAGGCGTTGCTCGCCCCGGGCTTAGTCCACGAGGGCTTTGTAGCTGCGGCCGTCGGCTTTCACTATAAAGATGCCGCGGCCTGTGGCGATGCGCCCTGCCGCGCCGTTGTAGATGCTCATGCCCTGAAGGTTGTAGACCGATACCTGCGTCGCGCCGCGCACTTCGATGCCTCCGTCGAAGGTGAGGACGGCTGCCTCGCTGTCGGTTGCCACACCCTCTATGCCGTCTGTCTCCACTCCGGCAAACGAGGTGGTGTCGATGTAGCTCAGGCGATGGCGGATGAACTCTTTGAGCTGCGCGATATATTCGGCGTAGCTGCCGCGGATGGTCTCGCCGGGATTCATGTGAACGCCCTGGTCGAGAATCTTCCAGCGCTTGAAGTTAAGGTCCTGGGAGACGGCTATCTCGGCGGCGAGATTGTCGATAAACTCATCGAGCGCGTTGGCTGTCAGGCCGTTGTCAATAGCGTCGAGGAAAAGCTTTTTGGCTTTGGGGAGGTTGCGCGAGTCGTTCGTGAGTATGCGGCGGGCGAAATTGTGAATCGCCGGATTGTTCCAGCCGTTGCCGTCGTTGGCGCCCGCGGGTGTGCCCATCAGATAGGTCCAGCGGCTGGAGAAGATGCGCGAATAGGTGCGGTAGTCGTTGCCGAAGCCTAAGTCGAAGTCCCATTCGGGGCCGGTATAGAACTTGCTGTCGCCGGCTTTTTTAGACATGTAGGTGCTCCAGTACATATCCGGGTTGGCTGTGATCTCGCCGATAAGGAAATGCACGAGCCAGGACTCGCGGTCGAGCACCTCCTCATAGTTGTTGTCCGGGAATCCTCCGGCCATCACGGCGTTCTCCATCTGCTGATAGGCGCTCTTGATATACTCGTAGGGAGCCGGACAGTTCATCTCTTTGAGGTCGTCGGGGTCGGGATATTTCAGAGTCACGGGGACGCGGTAGCCGCTCTCCCAGTTCTCGGGCACTGCCCAGGGATCGCCGTTGCCGGCATAGCCGTCGATCTCCATGAAATAGTCGAAGTCGGCGGCGTCGGTGGCTGCGAAATCTTCGGGCTCGATCTCGTTGAGTGGCATACGGCCCTCCTTCACCTCTACCTGGTCGCAGAGCTGGTAGGTGCCTTTGTATTCGCCGTTCACTACCACATCCACCAGACGGCCGTAAGGCGTCCAGATCTGAGGGAATTTGCGGCAGATCTCCCAGGCCACGAGGTTGCGGATCAGGGTCTTGTCGCCGTAATTGTTGATGAGTGTCCACTTCTTGGCCTTGGCCGGCGCGTCGAGCGGACGCTGTTTCTTGTCGAATTTGATGCGGTAAGGCTTCTTGTCGAATTGCATCGAGGCGTTGCCGCGAAGTCGGAGTGTGCCGGGAGCCGAAAGAAGCTCTCCCTCGGCCGAGATAATCTTGATGGTAGATTTCTTCTCGTCGGCTTTCTCCTTGCCCTGAGGCTCCTCGCCGTTCTCGGTGTTGATCACCACGGTGGGGAGACCCGTCAGTGTGGCGTATTTCTCCTCGCCGGCGCCTTCGTAGCCGTAGAATTCAACCTCGGCAATGTTGCAGCGCACGTCGGAGGGACCGGCATAGCGCACGTAGCGGAAACCTTTGCCGCAGCTCACGTCGGCGTGGCTGACAACGCCGTACTCAGCGCCTTCCTTGACTATATAGATGGGTGTGGCGTCGGAAAAATCAGCCTCGTTGGCTCCCTCGAACAGACCGAGGACCACACGCCCGGAGCCCACATTGTTGTCGTTGCGCGGGCTCCAGCCCACGCGGGTGATTATGTGGGGAGTGCCCAGGTCCAGACCGACCCAGGTGTGGCTGCGCTCGTCGGATGCGAAGAAGGTGTTAACATCGCCGTCAAAGGCGTTGGCGCGTGTGTTGACATCGTACGATGCCTGCCCGGCGTCGTAGTCGAAACTGCGTTCCGTACCGATCACAGTGCCTGTGAGTTTAGCGCTCTCCTGCGCGAAGGCGTCGGCTGCCGTGAGTGCCGACAGACTTCCCGCGGTGAGGGCGAAAGTAAGTAAAAATTTTAAGTTCATCTGTTGATAATTAGGTTTTTACGCGAAAGGCCGGCTTACTTCTGCGGAGCGCTTCCATCGCTGTTGGTATATATATTTTTTCTTTATTTTATCTTGAGGCCGGGGCGGAGGACTTGTTCGTGTGGGACCACGAGGATCCACCCCCTTCCGTCGGGTGTGCTGAAACTGTCCTTGCGGTAGCGGGTCGCGAAACGCCCCTGCGAGGTCACGGCCTCTAACGTGGCGGGCAGCTCAAATCCCTGCGGCACAATCAGATAGCCGGAGTAGATCTGCGCGCCCTTGAGCGTAAGGGCCGGCGCGCCGTTGCTGCCGTCGAAGCCTCGGAGTGCGCGGGGTAGTATCACAAGGTTGCGCCCGTAGCCGTAATACTGTGAGTAATCCCACATCGGGATACGCTCGTTGAATTGCCGCACCGAGCTTTTGAAGAGGGCGGGGGAGAGCTTGGGTCGCGTTATGTCAAGGAAGATCACTCCGTCGGAGCTCGCTGTGAACTGACGGCGGATCTCGATCTCTTCGGCACGCAGGGCGTATTCTTCCTTCACGGCCGCGCCGAGGTTGACGCAGATCGCCGCAAGACACACGCCCCCTGTTGCGTAACGCGTTTTGGTGCCGGTTCGTATACCCATAGACCTGAATATCTGCGCGGTGCCTATGAGGCTGAAGAGCTGTGGCGCCCAGCCGAGCCGAGGCCCGGCGTAATATTTCACGAAGAGCACGGTGGCGGCCACGGCGGCCACACTCCATATCAACAGCTCGGGCTCCCGAAGCAATCGTCCCCGCAAACGTTTGATACAAAGGCAGAAAGCTCCCAGAATGGCGAACACATAGAAGCAACCGTTCCCTATGATGAGGTGCACAGCCGCCTCGCGGAGCGGGAAACGGCCCATCCCGGCCTGGCTGTAGCCCGTTCGCATCCATATCGCGGGCGAGAGGAAGATCAGGGCGGCGCCGAGAGCTATGGCGATGGCGAGCATCCATCCGCCGCGGCTGATCTCTTTTCTCCGGGTGAGGAAGTAGACGCTCAGACCGCAGAGCAGCGGCAGAGAGAGTCCTTCGTGGCTCCACCCGGCGGCGAAACAGACTGCAAAGATCCACAGCGGCGGCCGCTTGCCGGACCGCGAGGCTCTGAGTATGAGCCATGCGGCTATGAGTACGAGGACCGATGACCACACATAGTTCATGCAGAACATCACTGAGTACATGAAGTCGAACCAGGGGAGCAGCAGTATGATTGCGGCGGCAAGGATGAAGCTGAGCGGCTGACCGGCGCGGAGCCCGGCGAGTCGGCGGCTGTAAATAAGCAGGGTGGCGACACAAAGGCCTGACAGTGCGGCGAATACGAATCGCGGGAGGACAAGCATCGGCGGCGCCAACAGGTTCGGCAGACGTCCCGTGTCGGTGTGTGTGCACAGCTCCCAGGCGCGTTGCCACGTCTCGGCAAGTCGCTGCCAGAGGCTCGCATCGTGCCGAGTATCAGCCAAGAACCAGAAGTCGTCGAACTGCAGCGGTGTCACCAGGCAGAGCCACGCGCTCAGTATCCCGGTCACTGTCACCGTGATACTCCAGAGCATCTTATCTGTGCCGGTTCTCGCCATGGTCGGTTAAATGCTTGTCAGCGTGAATCTTAGAGAAGCTTTAAATATGCGTATAATCAATACGTTGTCGCTGTTATAGTTCCCCTTCGGCCTGACGGAAGAGCGTGCCGGTGGGGCAGAGGAAGCGGCAGTAGGGGCGAGGCGTGAACACTGAGAGGATCAGTATCGCGGCGCCTAAGGCGATGACAGCTGCGGAGGCTTGCCAGAAGCGGAAGGCCGCGAACGGCTCATAGTCCATCCACTCGAACCAGACACCGGCCCACATCAGCGCCATGAGTGTCCCCCAGAGGGTTACGCGGAAGATCTTCAGCCCGTGAGCCGTCTTGGGACCTATATGTATATGGCGCTTGTGGTTAAGCGAGCCGAGGAGCTCCTGGGCGCTGCCGAGCGGACAGATCCAGAGGCAGTAGTGGTTCTTGTGGCCGAAGAGTGGCATCAGGAAGGCGGCGAAGAGCATCAGCAGCGCGACCAGTCCGGCGCCCCATTCGAGACCGTGACCTAATGTGCGCACTATCAGCGAGTAACTGAGGAAGGTACCGGTGAGGAACCCGAGCACAGCCACATTTAGCAGCAGTTGCACCTTGCGGTAGAGCTGCTTTTTCTTGCGGATCAGCAGCGGGCCGAAACAACCGCAGAGTATCACCGCCATGGAGGCAATCTTCAGAGCTAACTGGTCTCCGTCGGGACGGTCGGTGGGTGCGGCCGCCGCTGCCGCCTTATCGCCGGAAGCGCGGACGATCTCGGTGAGACAATAGCGGACATTGGCTATCAGCGCTTTAGATGAGTATGTTGCGCCGGTCACGGCGTCGACCTTCACGCCGAGAGCCTCCTGCGGTGTGAGACCTTTCCACTTGTCGAGCATACCGCTCTGGATCACGCGGTTGAAGAATCCGGGCGTCTCCTTATTGGGTAACGGTCTGATATCTAATATTTTGCCGTCCTTGAGCAGTATCTCCACCGGCACAGGACCGTTGTAGCCGTCGGTGCCAACCGCCTTACCCTCAGTGGAATAGACGGTGCCCCCTTCCGGAAGCGCCGCAGCCTGATCAGCCTGACCGCCCTCAGTCTGGGTCATCGCTCCGGTCCGCGCGTCGGCTTTGCTTGTGGCTCCGGTCTGGCCATCAGCCTTTTTCGCAGCGCCCTGAGCGTCAGTCTTTCGCGAAGCTGACTGAGTGTCAGCCTTTTGCGAAGATGGTTGAACCTTGGCAGCGGCTTTCTGTGGTTCCGGGGCCGTAGTCACGTGTGATTTTGAGTCCGATAGGATACTTCGTTCGGCTTCGCGGGCTGCATAGCGGACGTTGGCTATTGCCGCTTCCGACGAGTAAGTAGCTCCAGAGATCGCATCTATCTGCGTCTCAGCGGCTTGCGCGGCCGTCATGCCGTCCCAGCGGCTGAAGAATCCTGCGTCGGTGAGGAGGGCGAAGAAACGCGGTGTCTCATCGTTGGCGAGTGGCGTCACCTTAGCGACCTTGCCGTCGACGAACGTAACCTCCACAGGCACAGGACCGTTGAAACCCTCCGGCTCCACACCCGCCCCCTCGCTGCTCACCGTAAACTCCCATTTCTCGGCTGTTTCCGCAGCCTTTTCAGCAGCCTTTTCAGCAGTCGGCTTCTGCTGCTCCGCCTTCTTTGCCTCCGCCTTCTCTGGCTCGGCCTTATCTGCAATTGGCTCTTCAGCTGCCTTTTGCGCAGCTGCTCCGGTATTTGCCTGAGCAGTCGCTCCAGTGCTGACTTGCGCTGTAGCTCCTGTCGAGGCCTGAGCGGTTTGGTTGGTGGATGCAGCCGTCTCTTCAGAACTGTTCGTAGCAGTTGAGGCTGCTGTTTCGCGACTGTTCGCTGCAGTGGCGACTTGCCCCTTTTCGCTGTGGAAGAGGTCGTCGACCTGTTTGCCAAACAGCATTTTGTCACGCGAAACCGCCACCAGACACATCAGCACAAACGCCCCTGCCAGACAGAGCACATTCTTAATCAGCGTCTTCCGCCGCTTCCCGGCCAGAGTCTTGCTGTCCGCTGCGGCCTTATGTTGTGTCGAAGATGGTTTATCTTGTATTGGAGAACTCATTCGATTCTTATTATATATAGGATCATGTCGTTTTGCAAAGATAGCAAAAAATTTCCTTTCCCCCTCCTGTTGGTTGAATTAATTTCTTAAAATATTTATAATGGAAAAGTTGCACATATCGCTGATATTTAGTAAATTAGTGGTGACGAAACCATTGATTACTATCATCGCGCTTATGCACAACTTCATCGTAAAGTTCGGAA
>SFOK01000101.1 GCA_004552395.1 Bacteroidales bacterium
CTTTATATCTGAAGGGACTCCCTCGTTGGCATGGATTACCGTATGAACCTTGATGCCACCTTTCTTTTTGCCGGTCTTGGGGTGGCGGCCAACACCTTTGAAAAGCAGGTTTGAGAACAGCGTGATCGTCGTGGAGTCGATTATCTGCAGCCGCTTCATCCATGTGGGGGTCTTACGGATTCGGCTGTCCGATGAAAGGACAAGGCGATATCTTGCGTACAGATCGCGGTAGATTGCCTCGAATATCGTCTCAGAACGTCTTCTGTTGGCATCGGCAAGTGTGCTGCGTCCAATTTTGAACGTGATGCCCAGATGCGCCAGCTTGCGCGTTTCCGCGAGCAAACTCGCTGTAATTTCACGTAATGAATCAAACCGCATTATCACCGCATAGAGCATCACAACAAGATGAATCCAACAGTTGAAGCGCTTCGTATAGCGTTCTCCACTCTTTTCGCGGCTGAACTGAAGAATTTTCGACTTGTCAAGCAATTTTATTACCTGACCATAGAGCGGCTGTCCGAGAAAATGACTACTTTTGCCCATGGTTATTGTTGATTTTTGACGAGACCAAAATAACCAAAAAGCGCTGACTCCTGCAATAGGTGCCAGCGCTAATTTTTCAGCCCTTCAAAAAGTTTTATCGGACAACAATATATTTTTATCATTCTTTCAGTCTGTTGGCGGGAGATCGGTCTTAACATCTTCGGCCCGGAAGGAGCCGGAAAAGAAAGAGGGCGGCAAAACTGAATCTGCCGCCCTCCGGTATAGTGAGTGATTTAGAGATTCGCTTCGATGCCACTCCAATGGGCAACGCAGGCTGTCTCTGATTACTTCTTGGCGATTTTCTTGTAGCCGTACTGAGCGGCGGCGCCGAGCTGCTCCTCGATGCGGAGAAGCTGGTTGTACTTGGCCATACGGTCGGAACGGCTTGCGGAACCGGTCTTGATCTGGCCTGCGTTTGTAGCCACGGCGATGTCGGCGATTGTAGCGTCCTCAGTCTCGCCCGAACGGTGAGAGATCACAGCTGTGTAGCCGTTGCGCTGAGCCATCTCTACGGCGCGGAGTGTCTCGGTGAGCGAACCGATCTGGTTCACTTTCACCAGGATGGAGTTGGCGCAACCCTCGGAGATACCGCGCTCCAGATACTTCACGTTGGTAACGAAGAGGTCGTCACCCACGAGCTGGCAGCGGTCGCCGATGAGGTCGGTGAGAAGTTTCCAGCCTTCCCAGTCGTTCTCGGCCATACCGTCCTCGATAGAGTCGATAGGATATTTGCTGATGAGCTCCTCGAGATACTTGGCCTGCTCTGCGCTTGTGAGCTTGGGAGCGCCTTCGCCCTGCTTCCATGTGTAGTCGTATACGCCGTCTTTGTAGAACTCTGAAGAAGCCACATCGAGACCGATTGTGACGTCCTTACCGGGCTCGTAGCCGGCCTCTTTGATGGCCTGGCAGATCACGTTGAGAGCGTCTTCCGTGCCCTCGAGTGCGGGAGCGAAACCACCCTCGTCGCCCACTGCTGTGGAAAGACCGCGGGCTTTGAGCACTTTCTTCAGGTTGTGGAACACCTCTGTGCCCATGCGGATACCCTCATGGTAGCAGCAAGCGCCTACCGGACGGATCATGAACTCCTGGAAGCAGATGGGAGCGTCGGAGTGAGCGCCGCCGTTGATAATGTTCATCATAGGCACGGGAAGCACGTAGCTGTTGGCGCCGCCGATGTATTTGTAAAGGGGAAGATCGAGATAATCGGCAGCGGCTTTGGCCACAGCGAGCGACACACCGAGGATGGCGTTGGCACCAAGTTTCGACTTGGTGTCAGTGCCGTCGAGGGCGATCATGGTCTCGTCGATCTTTATCTGGTCGAGAGCGCTCATGCCTACAAGAGCCTCTGCGATGGGGCCGTTGACATTGGCAACCGCCTTGAGCACACCTTTGCCCATGTAGCGGTTCTTGTCGCCGTCGCGGAGCTCGAGAGCCTCGTTCACGCCGGTGGATGCGCCTGAAGGCACGGCTGCGCGGCCGAATGCGCCGCTTTCAAGAATTACGTCTACTTCAACTGTGGGGTTGCCGCGTGAGTCGAGCACCTCACGACCGATGATTTTTTCGATTTTCATAATGATGTTCTATCTTTAAAAGAATAAGTTGGCTTGATTATACGGCGCTGCGGGCTGCGGGAATTTCGGCCGCGGGCGCCTCTCTGTTTTTCCGGCTGCAAAATTACAATTTTTCAAGGAGATATGCAAGCTTGCGCTCGCTCTTTTTCTCCCTCTTCAGAGTGTTTCTCTCCCAAATTCCCGAATTGTTGGGCATATTAGTGAAATTCAGGCCCTGCGGCAAATCAAACTTACCGCCGCAAGCGTTGTCTTATTAGAGCTTGTTTAACAAAAAATGTTAACAACCTCTCAGTATCGGCCCGCAATTTTGCCGGCCCGAAACACCCGAAAATTTCTATACAGCCAAAAATAACTATGTCTATCTTCAAGAAAACAGCCGCCCTGATGCTTGCCGCCGCCGCCCTGACCGGCGCTTCGGCCCGCGCGCAGTATTATGAGATTGCCAACCAGATCCCGCAACTGATCACACCCGCCCTGCAGGGCGGATTCAACTACCGCGGTTTCGTCGATGCGTCGTTTACCGGCGGCGTCGGTACCAACGGTTGCAACTTCCTGGAATTCAGCACCACGCAAGGCTTCAAATACAGCAACTGGTTCTTCATGGGTGTCGGCGCCGGTGTCAATGTGGTATTCTCCAACTATGAGGACTCCGACATGCCCAACAACTTCAACCCCGGCTACCGTCCCGGCAACGGCGACTTCAACACGGACTACTCGCTGAAAGATACCGGCGTGCTTATCCCGCTCTTCACCGACTTCCGCTTCAACATAGGCCAGGAGAACAATGTCGGCGCTTTCATCGACCTCAAACTCGGCGCCGCTTTCCTCGTGGGCAAGAACTATATCCGCACCCCTGACGGTATTCTCAACAACAGCGAAGGCTTCTATTTCAAACCCACCATCGGTGTGCGCATACCGACCAACGGCAAAGACTCGCGTCAGGCAGTGAACCTTGGCTGCAGCTATCAGCTCATCACCAACAACTACTGGAACTGGGGCTGGAACTATAACTCGGCCACAATCAACTCCATCGGCGTCACTCTCGGCTACGAGTGGTAATGAACGCTGACCGGGTGAACCTTCAATGCCGACGCATCAGATGTCGAGCTTAAGGCCTTCGCGGTTCAGTATCACTGATGGGAACACCTCTTCGGCCTGCGTGACGAAGAGCTGTTCCCTGTCTTTATATTGCGACGAGAAGTGGCCTGTGAGCAGACGTTTCGCTCCGGCATCGCGGGCAACGGTCGCTGCCTGCCGGGCTGTGCTGTGGCCCCTCTGCCGCGCTTTATCCTCGTCGCCGTCGAGATAGGTGGTCTCATGCAGCAGCAGATCCACCGCCCCGATCTTCTCGGCCAGCGCGGGCATATAGGCCGTGTCGGAGATATGCGCGTAAGATTTCGAGGGCGAGGCGGGTGTGGTGAGCATCTCGGCCGGTATCACGGTGCCGTCGGGCTTCACAAACGGCAACCCCTGTTTGATATCCTTCATGGCGGCTACCGGCACCCGGTGGAAATCTGTCATCTCGCGGTTGATATGCCGCAACTTCGGCTTCTCCTCCATCACGAATCCTACGGTGTTGATACGGTGCCGCAGGGGTATAGTCCTTACAGTTAGTGAATTATCCTCGTAGATCACTGCCTCTTCCGGCCGGATCACATTGAAACGGACCTCAAACGGCATGTCGCGGGCGAAGAATTTCAGCACCGAGCTGAGTATCTTCTCCCCCTCGGCGAACGTGTGTATTGTGATACCGCCCTGCCGCCCCATGAGGCCGAGGCTCCCGATGAGGCCCGGCAGACCGAATACGTGGTCGCCGTGGAGGTGGGTAAGAAATATATGGTTCAGGCGGTTGAAATTTAGCCTCATCCGTTGCATCTGCTGCTGTGCTCCTTCGCCGCAATCGAACATGAAAAGCGTTCCATTGTGGCTGATTACTGTCGAAGAAGGGTTGTGAACGATCGACGGACGGGCTGATCCGCAGCCTAAAGTATGTAATGTGAAATCAGACATTTGTCAATTAGAAAAGTGAAGCGGAGCGCTTTGACCCCATGAAATTGTAGACTTATGCTACAAATATGCATTGTTGTTTCGGTATATCAGTGTAAACTGTTAGCAAAAAGTTACTTTCAATTTGCTGGTCTAAAAAGATTTTTTAGAAAAATATTTCAAGAAAATTTGGAAAGTCAATTAAAGAATGTTAACTTTGTCCAAGAAATCGAAGAATTGCCAAGAGCAATTACTTTAGAAGTTTTTTCATAGGATTAGATTTTTAAGGTTCGATGAGGGATAGTCGTGAGACAACCCCTCATTTATTTTGTCGCCTCCGGCTGTTACTTAGCCGCCGGTGGTTTACTCCCTATGGAACGGAGCCACTAATCCATCTGTTTGTAGTCCTTGGCGAGACCGCCGGCCGCCGTCTCTTTATAGAGCGAGGGGAGGTCGTGGCCTGTCTCTTTCATCACCTTCACGAGTTTGTCGAACGAGACGCGATGGGAGCCGTCGGTAAACGAGGCGTATATGTTGGCGTCGAGTGCGCGGGCCGCCGCGTAGGCGTTGCGCTCTATGCAGGGTATCTGCACGAGGCCGCAGACCGGGTCGCACGTCATACCGAGGTGGTGCTCAAGGCCCATCTCAGCGGCATATTCGATCTGCGCCGGGCTGCCGCCGAAGAGCTGGCTCGCCGCGGCCGAAGCCATGGCGCACGCCACACCGACTTCGCCCTGACAACCCACTTCCGCTCCCGATATGCTCGCGTTGTGTTTCACTATGTTGCCCACAAGGCCGGCCGTGGCGAGCGCTCTCAGTATCTGCTTCTCAGAGAAGTCGCGGCTCTTCCAGAGATGATAGAGTACGCCCGGCACAACACCGCACGAACCGCACGTAGGCGCCGTGACTATCTTGTGGCCGGAAGCGTTCTCCTCGCTCACAGCCAGAGCGTAGGCGAACACGAGACCCCGGGTGCGCAGATTGTCCTTGTAGCCCTCGGCTTTCACCTTGTACGTGTGGGCTTTGCGACGCAGGTTGAGCGGGCCGGGCAGACGGCCTTCGGTCTCGAGGCCGCGTTCCACAGCCTCCTTCATGGCCTTCCAGATCTCTGCGAGATACTCCCATATGCCTTCGCCCTCGCACTGGTCCACATACTCCCAGTAGCAGCGGCCGGTGCGCTCGCAATACTGCAGAATCGAAGTCATGGTGTCGCGGTCGTAGATCTCGGCCTGCCCTTCGCGGGCCTTTCCCTCCTCTTCGATAGCGCCACCTCCCACACTGTAGACGGTCCATTCATCCTCGGGGAGTCCGGCCGAGTTGAGCGACTTGAATGTCATGCCGTTGGGGTGGTAGGGGAGGAAAATGTCGGGCTTCCAGACTATGTTGACGGGGACTCCCGCCTGTTCCAGCGCGTCGATGATAGCCACATCCGTCATATGGCCCTTGCCTGTGGCGGCCAGGCTGCCGTAAAGCGTCACTTCGAAGCCTGCGGCTCCTTTGTGGGTGGTAAGGAATTTCTCGGCTGCCGTGCGAGGACCCATAGTGTGCGACGATGAAGGGCCAAGTCCGATTCTATATAATTCACGTATCGATTTCATGTCAGGGATTGTTTTCCTTGCGAAGTTAGCAAAAAATAGCAAATCCTGAAAATCGCCTGATATTTGAAAGCTGTTGCGCTCCGGAAATCGGAGGCCTGATGGCCCGGTCACGCGTCAGAGAGGCCAGACGAGCCACACCGCAGCAATTGTTGCCAGAAAAAGTATCAAGGATCATCGCTATCCCTTTTGCCCCTTCTTTTTCCGGTGCCTCGGAGTTGCCGCGCAGCCAATGCGAGACAAGCTCCTCCTCCGTGAGGGTCATGTGTCCTTTGGCCGGATCCGCTATGCGGAAATTTCCCTTGCGGGTGATTCCGTAGAGCAGCACGAAATGGTTGTTGTTCCAGTGCAGGATGGCCGGCATTGGGAGATGGCGCAGCCTGTCGGCCGTCACTTTCACCGTTGTCGCCTTTAGTCCGAGGCGGTCGGCCGCGCGGGAGAGCGTCAGCATCGACACACCCTCGCGCGTCACATAGCAGATGCGCGCGAGGTTGTCGATGCCGTAGGGGACGCCGAGGAATCCTGTTGCCATGGCGAGCGACGCGACGCCGCATTGCATCGAGTCGCACTGCCTTATGAATTTCGGTTTCCGGGGCATCGTTGTTCAGTTTATCTAAGGACAGCAGATGAGCCGCCTTGGAGTTTGTTCAGTTCGTTGCCACGTTCTACTTTCTTGCCGTAGCCGAATGTATAAGTGAGTTCAAGCACAACACTCCGGTTGTATTGGTTTGAATATCTCATTTCGTTCGATGAATAGAAGGGAGTGTTTATTGTCGAAGTCACAAACTTGTATGAGTTCCTGAAAGGATTGCACAATGAGAGTCGCGCCGAGAATCCGTTCTTACCCCAGCTGACATCGAACTGATGGTAAAGAACTTGTTTGTTATAATAATCCTTCATTAGATCTATTGATACTCTATTTGCATTTAGATAATATCCTATGGAAAAGTTGCCTAAATTATAGTTTCCATAAGATTCGATGTAGAATGGTGCATAGTTGTGATGATATGCGCCTGTAAGATGCATGAAAGAGATAAGGGGACGCACATACAATGAGAGCTTGTCTCGATAACGGAAAGAGAACGC
>SFOK01000013.1 GCA_004552395.1 Bacteroidales bacterium
AAGTTACATTTTTTTTAGCATATAGGCAAATAGGGTCGGAATTTCGAGATTTCGGTGAGGTGAGCGGGGTTTCCGAAAAAAATTGTAACTTCACTGTCACAAAACGGTGGGCCGGCGCATCACTATAATGAACGGGCTAAGCTGCGGAGCTGCCCGGTCAGGCTGAGAGCAACCGCATCAGCTACCAAATAAGAGGCCTCAACCGCAAATGAATGAAATAACCACAACCAAATGAAGAAACTGATTTTTACACTTGCCCTCGCATCGCTGAGTGCCGTAGCCATAAGGGCTGTAGACCTGAAAGAGTGGACTCACTCGGTGGCCGATCGGCTGAAGGTGCAGCCCGCGGCCATGCTGACCGACGAGCAGATGAAGGATAACGGCATCTCGGAGGCGGAGGTCTACCCTCTCGAGCCGGAGCAGCTGAAGCAGGTCACTGCGGAAGCCGGTGCTTTCCCGACCGACATGACCTGGCTCACGGTGAATTCCGACACCGCAAATGTGGCCATGTACGGCAACGAGAATAAGACCGAAGCCGAAGTGCTGCTGCTCGTGGCGGCTGACAACCAGAACATGATGATGTACCTGCGCGGCGACATTTCGATGCTCGACCATGTGCTGCAATAACCGCTGCTGAACCGAATCCGGAGAGTGATGACCGCAGAGGAATATAAGGAGACGCTCACGGCCGCATGGCCCGCGATGACAAGGGTGGCCTTAGGGCTGCTCCGGGACACCGACTCGGCACGCGACGCCGTGCAGGAGACCGCCATATCCCTCTGGACTCATCTCGACAAGCTGGAGAAGGCAGCCAACCGACAGGCCTACTGCACCGGAGCTTTGAGACTCACCTGCATGGCCCGGCTCCGCAGCCGGGCACCGCGCGACGATCTCGCGGCCGCCGAAGAGACCCCGGCTCCCGAAACCGAAACCGAAACCGAGGATTACCTGATGACACTCGTGGGGCGTCTGCCCCGGCAGCAGCAGGAGGTATTCTTGCTTCGGGTAAGGTCCGAAATGGAGTTCGCCGCGATAGCCGACCGCCTCTCGATCACTCAGGATTACGCGCGGCAGCTTCTCTCCCGGGCCCGCAAGACACTAAGGAATCTATATCACCGCAACGACTTATGAACCGACAGAACGAAAATATGCAAGAGTTTCAGGCACTTATGGAGGCCTACTTCGACGGAGCCACCACCCGGGCTCAGGAGCGCCGCCTCTATGAACTCGCCTGGAAGGAGGATGCCGACGGGGCCTCCGAAGATGTGAAGCTGATCCGCGACATATCTCTGCAGGACCCGGAGTTCACCGGGTTGGCTGCCGCTTCAGCGGGAGCGGCTGTCGGCGGCGGGGAAGCGGAATCGTTTCTCGACAGTGTGGTGCAGAGGCCGAGGAAGCGTTCGGCAAGCGTCCTGAGACGGTATCTGATACCGTGCGGCATAGCAGCCGCCGTGGGCGCCGTGGTTCTCTTAGTGCCGCTAACAGCCACCGACCCGCAGCAGGGCGCCTCCCCTATCCGACCCGCTATTGCTCAGGCTCAGGCAGCCGCTGTGGAGGAGGCAGCTTCGGCCGAAGAGGCTGCAGCGCCTGAGACTGTAAAGGCAGATGATACGGAGGCTGTTAAAGCCACCCGAGGTCCGAAAACCGCGGAGCGGAAGAGGATCCCGGCCCCGAAGAGAGAGGAGACAGAAGCCGAACAACTTGCCTCCACAGTCCGTCAGCTTGCCGAGAGCGGCCATAACGGAACGGAGATAGAGATCACCGACGAAGAGGAGGCTGCCCGGATAGCCCAGGCCAGTTTCGAGCTCCTCGCTTCCAACATCAACAAAGCGCGCGGCGGCATCGTCGAGAGCCACGACGCCCTGCTTATCCTCGACGAAAAACTAAAGGCGGTGCTGTAAGAACTAATAGCGATTCAGCCATATTTACCAACCGCATGTGAAACAATAACTCTGAAAATCAAATCTATAGAACAAACAACTAAAATACCTGTAACGATGAAAACAAGAATATTAGCTATAATCATGAGTGTAGCGGCCGTAATCGCCGCATCCTTCGAGGCCAAAGCCGACCTTCGCAATATCTTCCCCGATGTCAGCAAGATACCCGACGTCACCTCCGTATATGTGGGCAAAGCCCTGTTGCGTGCCGCCGGATCGCAGAAGATGATAGGTAGCGGCGCGGTCGACCTGGGGAAACTCGCCGCCAACATAGACCAGCTTCAGGTGGTGATGAGCGAAAAGAAGAAATCATCGAAGCAGTTGCGCGAGATTTTCAACAATTATATGAATGCCAACAGAGATTACTCCATACTCGCTCAGGTGCAGGAATCGGACGACAAGAAAGGGAACGGCCAAGAAGTGACCATCTACGCCCAGGAGAATCCCGCCAACCCTGATATAATCAAGGACGCTATAATTGTGGTACGCGACGAGGAGGAGTTCATCTTCGTGGGGATAATGGGCGAGATACCTCTGCAGGCACTTATGTCGACCTTAGGTCAGGATTCCGATGATAATAACTGAGGATTTAATCCGGAAATACCGAAATAAATTAGGAATATATTTCGCGGAATACCAACATAATTCAGGGATATGTTACGATTTTTTCTGACATACTTCTGACATAATTTAGATTTTGAACGAGGGGGCGTCGGGAGAGGCGTCCCCATTTTACTGTGTCGGGGCAATGGAGAGTAATCAGAGTTATCGGAATTATCGGAGCCGGTGAGACGGGGCGATGAGGGGTTGATTTGGCGGGGGCTTTGGGAGGTGGTTTGCGGGGGCTTTGGCTGCAACGGGAATTTTCACTAATTTTGCGGAGAATTTCAGGCACCGACATCAGATGAAACGTATCCTCATAACCGGAGCTAACGGTCAGCTCGGCCGGGCTCTCGCCGCAGCGTTCTCTCGCCGCGACGACTGCAGCGTCACCCTCACCGGGCGACGTCCCGACGCCGAAGCGGGGATCGAAGCACTCGATGTCACCGACCCCGGGGCAACGGAGAGGGCCGTGGCGAGAGGCTACGACTTCGTGGTCAACTGCGCCGCCTACACGGCTGTGGATGCAGCCGAGAGCGACCCCGAGGGGGCTGCAGCACTCAATGTCGCGGCTGTGGAGAATCTCTGTCGGGCGATAAGCCGCTACAACGAGGGACACTGCGCCGGCCGAGGCAAGGAAGGGAAAGACGGCGGCAATGCTACCCATGGCGAAGGCCATGCGCGGTTGGTACACGTATCGACCGATTATGTGTTCAGCGGCAGCGGCAACCGACCCTACGAGCCTGACGACGAGCCTGATCCGCAGACCGTCTACGGCCGCACGAAGCTTGCGGGAGAACAGGCGGCACTGAGTCTGCTGCCCGCCGAATCGGTGATCATACGCACGGCATGGCTCTACTCTCCAGTCGGAAAGAACTTCGTCAGGACCATGGTGCGTCTGGGCCGAGAGCGCAGCGAGATCAAGGTGGTGAACGACCAGACAGGATCGCCCACAAGCGCCGCTTCGCTCGCCGACGCCATAGTGAAAGTGATTTTCGCGCCCCGCTTCGAGGCCGGCATATTCCATTACACCGACCGAGGCGCCGCAACCTGGTACGAATTTGCGGCAACGATACAGCGGCTCGCCGGCAACAGCTGCCGGGTGATACCGTGCCGCACCGACGAGTACCCCACCGCCGCCCGGCGCCCGGCATACTCCGTCCTCTCCGGCGAGAAGATACGCCGCGTTTACGGTGCCGAGGCCCCCGACTGGCACGAACCGCTGCGCGAGTGTATGGCGCAAATACTTAAGAATCAATAGAGAAGAGACGACCTCTCCGCAGCCGGAGAGTATCGGCATAGTTATAAAGACCAATGAGCAACCTCACAGAAGAAATCAAACGCAGGCGCACGTTCGCCATCATATCCCACCCTGACGCCGGCAAGACCACACTGACCGAGAAACTGCTTCTCTTCGGAGGCGCTATCCATGTGGCCGGAGCCGTGAAGAGCCACAAGATAAAGAAGACCGCCACATCCGACTGGATGGAGATCGAGAAGCAGCGCGGCATATCGGTGGCCACCTCAGTGATGGGCTTCGACTACGGCGAGCATAAGATCAACATTCTTGACACACCGGGTCACCAGGATTTCGCCGAGGATACGTTCCGCACCCTGACGGCGGTGGATTCCGTGATCATAGTGGTGGATGTGGCCAAGGGTGTGGAGACACAGACGCGCCGCCTGATGGAGGTCTGCCGAATGCGCAACACCCCGGTGATCATCTTCGTGAACAAGCTCGACCGCGAGGGACGCGACCCGTTCGACATCCTCGACGAGCTCGAGTCGGAGCTCAAGATCAACGTGAGGCCGCTGTCGTGGCCGATCAACATAGGCGCCAAGTTCAAGGGTGTCTACAATATCTATGAGCACGGCCTCGACCTGTTCACGCCGAGCAAGCAGACCGTAAGCGAACGCGTGGAGATCGACGATGTGAACTCGCCCGAGGTAGACCGTCTTGTGGGCGAGACCGACGCCGCGAAGCTCCGCGAGGACCTGGAGATAATAGAGGGCGTCTATCCCGAGTTCGACAAAGAGAAGTATCTGCGCGGCGAGCTCGCGCCGGTGTTCTTCGGCTCCGCGCTGAATACTTTCGGTGTGAAAGAGCTTCTGGACTGCTTCGTGGAGATAGCACCCCAGCCGCAGCCGATACAGGCCGAAGAGCGTGTGGTGAAGCCCGAAGAAGAGGGTTTCTCAGGCTTTGTGTTCAAGATACACGCCAACATGGACCCGAACCACCGCTCCTGCATAGCTTTCGTGAAGATATGCAGCGGCAAGTTCGAACGCAACGCGCCGTATAAGCATATTCGCCTGCAGAAGCAGCTCCGTTTCGCGGCTCCGACAGCCTTCATGGCGCAGAAGAAAAGTATTGTGGACGAGGCTTATCCCGGCGATATTGTGGGTATACCCGACACCGGCAACTTCAAGATAGGCGACACACTCACATCAGGCGAACAGCTGCATTTCAAGGGGCTGCCGAGCTTCTCTCCCGAGATGTTCAAGTATCTGGAGAACGCCGACCCCATGAAGCAGAAACAGCTCGACAAGGGTATAGCGCAGCTCATGGACGAGGGCGTGGCGCAGATGTTCGTGAACCAGTTCAACAACCGCAAGATCATAGGCACTGTGGGTCAGCTTCAGTTCGAAGTGATCCAGTACCGACTGCTCCACGAATACGGGGCGCAGTGCCGGTGGGAGCCGCTCCATATGTTCAAAGCATGCTGGATAGAGAGCGACGACGAAGTCGCTCTGGAAGCGTTCAAGAAGCGCAAGCATCAGTTCATGGCCAAGGACCGCGAGGGGCGGGATGTGTTCCTGGCCGACAGCAGCTATGTGCTTCAGATGGCGCAGACGGACTTCCCCAAGATCCGTTTTCATTTTTCGAGCGAATTTTGAGGAGGAACACGGGATACACAAGCGGCACACAAGGGATACACAAGCAGCACACATAATGTAACGATTTTAAGCGCGATATACCATCAAAAGTTTATCGCGCTTTTGTGTGCCGCTACGTCAAATATTAGCTACATTTGCGGTGCGGTTTTGTTATTTGCGCCCAGCTTTAAATATGCTGCATCGCCGCTCTGGCGGAGAGAACAGCGATGCTGCCTGGGGTTGATATGTCGGGGAAAGGAGCCGAATCCTCGGCGGATTCAGGCGGCGGATTATTTTTGCGGATTGAAGGTGTCGGAAATTTGCTTAGCAACACGACGGATAGCGCCATTGATATCGTGCGAGGCAGATGCGACTCCGAGAGAGGAGTAAGCGCCTTGGCATGAAGCGACAGGACGGCCAGTGAGATAGTCTATGAAGCTGACTATCACTACTGTTTCTTCTGTCTGCACGTTTACGCCATACTTCACCAGAAGCAGTCTTTCCTGCTGTGAGGGTGTCAGATCGTAAATTCGGGCATCGCTCACAAGTTGCAATTTGGATTCCTCCACAGCATCGTAAAGCTGAATCTGATATTCCATCAGTTCCGGTGGGATCCGGTATGTATCGTTATTGATGATAGATGCATACTCATAGCGTGCCAGATTGACATTGTTGGAGACTGTGGATTTCGTTGCTGTGCATGATCCAAACAGGAACGCAGCAACAATCAGAAACGGAAGGATAAGTTTTTTCATCACGATACGCTGATAAAGTTGACGATATAGGATGAGCCGTATCTGCTCACAAATTCCGGCTCGGGGGGGGGGGAGAGAGCGAACGATTGTTTATTTTTGATACTGCCGAGATTTAAAGGTTTAATCTAAAATCGATGAAAACGAGCAATTTTCTTTCAAAATATTAAAGCACGGGCCAAATATTAAAGCACGGGCCACCCGGAAGGGCAGCCCGTGATTATGTCAGTGAATATGTGAGTTACGATCTGTTTCGAGCGGCCGGTTATTTCAGCACACCGAGTTTCTTGCCGACTTTCACGAAGGCGGCAATGGCGCGGTCGAGCTGCTCGCGGTTGTGGGCGGCTGAAAGCTGCACACGGATACGTGCCTGGCCTTTCGGCACTACGGGATAGTAGAAGCCGGTGACGTAGATGCCCTCTTTCTGCATCTCTGCGGCGAAGTCCTGCGAGAGTTTGGCGTCATAGAGCATCACGGCGCAGATGGCGGACTGTGTGGGCTTGATGTCGAATCCGGCGGCGAGCATCTTGTCGCGGAAATATTCCACATTCTCCATCAGTTTGGTGTGGAGGGCGTCGCTCTCTTTGAGCTTGCGGAACATTTCGATGCTTGCGCCCACGATAGCGGGTGCCACCGAGTTGGAGAAGAGATAGGGACGCGAGCGCTGACGCAGCATGTCGATGATCTCTTTCGGGCCGGTGGTGAAGCCGCCCATGGCGCCTCCAAACGACTTGCCGAGTGTGCCGGTGAAGATGTCGATCTTGCCGTAGCAGTCGAACTTCTCAGCCACACCGTGGCCAGTCTTGCCCACAACGCCGGCCGAGTGACTTTCGTCGACCATGACCAGGGCGCCGTATTTGTCGGCCAGAGCTGTGATCTGATCCATGGGAGCCACATTGCCGTCCATGGAGAAGACGCCATCGGTGGCTATGATCTTGAAGCGGCAATCCTTGGCTTCCTGCAGGCAGCGCTCCAGGTCGGCCATGTCGGCATTCTTATAGCGGAAACGTTTGGCTTTGCAGAGGCGCACACCGTCGATGATCGAGGCGTGGTTGAGCGAGTCGGAGATTATGGCATCTTCCTCGGTGAAGAGGGGCTCGAAGAGACCGCCGTTGGCATCGAAGCAAGCGGCGTAGAGGATCGTATCCTCAGTCTTGAAATAGTCGGAGATAGCCTTCTCGAGTTCTTTGTGCAGGTCCTGAGTGCCGCAGATGAAGCGGACCGACGACATGCCGTAGCCGTGGGAGTCCATAGCCTTCTTGGCAGCCTCGATGAGGTCTTTGTCGTCGGCGAGGCCCAGGTAGTTGTTGGCACAGAAGTTGAGCACCTCTTTGGGGGAGCCCTCCACTTCTATGGAAGCGCTCTGAGGTGTGGTGATGATGCGCTCGTTCTTATAGAGCCCTGCATCCTTGATGTCCTGAAGTTCTTTTGTGAGATGTGCTTTAAAATCCGTATACATGGTCAGTTAGATTTACCGGCGGCGCCGTGCGGGCCCCTCGTCTGAGGGCGCGGCAACCGTGTTGATTAAAATATTTTCCCAAAATTACAAAACTTTTCGGAAATTGTCTTAATTTTGCAGAAGAAAAATCAGAACCAGTCTAACCCTGATAAAACACATGAAGAATGTACTGATAGTTGGCGCTACCGGACAGATAGGTTCGGAGCTGACCATGCGCCTTCGCGAGCATTGCAAAGGCGGCGATGTTGTGGCAGGTTTCATCAAGGGCGCCGAGCCCAAGGGAATATTGCTTGAGAGCGGTCCGTCCATGGAAGTGGACATCACCAGACCGGAGCAGATAGCCGCAGCAGTGGACAAATACAAGGTAGATACCATCTATAATCTGGCAGCCCTGCTCAGCGCCGTGGCCGAGGCCAAGCCGCAGCTCGCCTGGAAGATAGGCGTGGGCGGCCTCTACAACACACTCGAAGTGGCCCGCGAAAAAGGATGCGCAGTGTTCACACCCAGCTCCATAGGCTCATTCGGGCCCTCCACCCCTCACGACAAGACTCCGCAAGACACAGTGCAGCGCCCCGAGACCATCTACGGTGTCACCAAAGTTACCGGCGAACTTCTCTCCGACTATTATGCGCGCCGCTTCGGTGTCGACACTCGCTCTGTACGTTTCCCCGGCCTGATATCCTACACCACGCCTCCCGGAGGTGGCACCACTGACTACGCTGTGGATATCTACTACGCCGCCGCTCAGGGGAAGGACTTCAAATGTCCGCTCAAACCCGGCACCTTCATGGACATGATGTATATGCCCGACGCACTCCGCGCCGCCGTGGAGATCATGGAGGCCAATCCCGACCGTCTGCACCACCGCAACTCCTTCAACATAGCCTCGATGAGCTTCGACCCGGAGATCATCTACTCCAAGATACGCGAGCATGTGCCCGGCTTCAAGATGGAGTATGAGCTCGACCCGCTCCGCCAGGCCATAGCCGACTCGTGGCCCAACTCGCTCGATGACACTTGCGCCCGCGAGGAATGGGACTGGAAACCGGAATACGATCTGGAGGCCATGACCAAGGATATGCTTGTGAACCTTCGCAAGAAATTCGGAATCACCGCATAAAAAAAGCTGCGGCCGACTGCGGCTGCTGCGGCTTCGCCTGAAAAAATCGGAATTATCGGAATAATCGGAGCTATCGAAATAATCCGAAAGCTCCGATTTTCTGCTATATACAACAAGAGCCTGAATTTCACAATCCGGGCCCCGTTGTAGCATTAATTCTAATACCTTAAATAAAACACAGTGCAAATACAATAACCGTACTCTTACAACACCGGGTTTTCTCTGTTGGTTCATGGCGGGCCTAAAAAACTCCTTTCCAGCGCCTCTTTCACATTTTTTAGGCCTTCCCTGCGCCCTTTCCGGGAGCGTTCCCTTCCCTCTTTTCACATTTTCGCACATGTTTCTGCACGGCTCCTCAGTAATTTATCCCTACGGAGGTGCTAATTATGGAATTTTTTCTGTAATTTTGCATCGGATTTCAGCCAGTGGGCGATTTTCTCTCTTACTTCGCCCGGCATAAACCCCGTATTATCCAAGTTTTCAACAAGATAAGAAGATATGAAAGCATTTGTATTCCCCGGTCAGGGTGCCCAGTTTGTGGGCATGGGCAAGGATCTCTATGACAATGATCCCCAGGCCAAGGCTCTTTTCGACAAAGCAAACGAGATTCTCGGTTTCAGCATCACAGACCTGATGTTCAACGGCACCGAAGAGGACCTCAAGCAGACTAAAGTGACTCAGCCCGCAATCTTCCTCCACAGTGTGATACTGGCCAAGAGCCTCGGCGACGAGTTCAAGCCCGACATGGTAGCCGGTCACTCTCTGGGTGAATTCTCAGCTCTTGTGGCAGCAGGCGCTCTCAGCTTCGAGGAAGGCCTCAAGCTGGTGTCGGCCCGCGCCCAGGCCATGCAGAAAGCCTGCGAGATGCGTCCCTCGACCATGGCCGCCATCATAGCGCTCCCCGACGAGAAAGTCGAGGAAGTGTGCGCCGGCATCGACGACATCGTGGCTCCCGCCAACTATAACTGCCCCGGCCAGATCGTGATCTCCGGCACCGAGGAAGGTATCGACGCCGCTTGCGAGCAGCTCAAGGCCGCCGGAGCCAAACGTGCCCTCAAGCTCAAGGTGGGCGGCGCTTTCCACTCACCGCTCATGCAGCCCGCTCAGGAAGAGCTCGCCGTGGCTATCCACGCAGCCGACTTCAAGACACCCGTCTGCCCTGTATATCAGAACGTTGACGGCAAGCCTCACACCGACCCGCAGGAGATCAAGGAGAACCTCCTCAAGCAGCTCACATCGCCCGTGCGCTGGACTCAGGATGTTCAGGCCATGATCGCCGACGGCGCCACAGAGTTCACAGAGCTCGGTCCCGGCAAGGTGCTTCAGGGTCTCGTAAGCAAAATCGACCGCAACGTCACCGTAGACGGCCGTCAGTAATTCAACACCTCATTATTCCCCCTGAAAGCGTCCGCTCGCAGGGGGATACTTTTTTATCACATCCTCAGAAAACCATGAACATAGCAATAGTAGGCGCAAGCGGCGCTGTAGGTCAGGAGTTTCTCCGCGTGCTCGACGAGCAGAATTTCCCTGTCGACAATCTCACACTCTTCGGCTCCTTGCGAAGCGCCGGTCGCCGTTACACTTTCCGCGGCAAAGAATATGAAGTGAAAGAGCTCCGCCATAACGACGATTTCCGCGGCATCGACATAGCCTTCACATCGGCCGGTGCATCCGTCTCCAAAGAATTTGCCGAGACAATCACCCGCCACGGCACTGTGATGATCGACAACTCGTCGGCCTTCCGCATGGACCCCGATGTGCCTCTCGTGGTGCCCGAAGTGAACGCCGCCGACGCTCTGGTCCGTCCCAAAGGGATCATAGGCAACCCCAACTGCACCACAATACTCATGGTGGTGGCTCTCAAGCCTATCCACGACCTTTCGCCCATACGCTCGGTGCATGTGGCCACATATCAGGCCGCTTCCGGAGCCGGCGCCCGTGGCATCGAGGAGCTCCGCCTGCAGTCGCGTCAGATCGTGGCCGGTGAGGAACCCACGGTGCAGAAATTCCAGGCGCAGCTCGCCTTCAACCTCATCCCGCAGATCGACGTCTTCACAGACAACAACTACACGAAAGAGGAGATGAAAATGTACAACGAGACACGCAAGATCATGCACGCTTCCGACCTTATGGTGAGCGCCACCTGCGTGCGTGTGCCTGTGGAGCGCGCCCACAGCGAGGCTATCTGGGTACGCACCGAAAAGCCGCTCGAGATAGCCGATGTGCGCAAGGCTATGGAGGCAGCTCCCGGTCTGGTGGTTGTCGACGATCCCGCGGCCGGCAAATACCCCATGCCGCTCTACGCCGCCGGCACCGACCCCGTCTATGTGGGCCGTCTGCGCAAGGATCTGGCAGATCCCTGCGGCCTGACCTTTTGGGCTGTCGACGACCAGATCAAGAAAGGCGCAGCGCTCAACGCCGTACAGATAGCTCAGTATCTCATCTCACAGGGCTTCGGCAAGAAATGAGAAAACATCTTCTCGTCCTGGCCGCCTCTATCGCTGCCCTGACCGCTGCAGCCTCCGGAATAACCTTCCGCTATTACCCCTACGAACTCCGCCTGCGCCACTCGTTCAACCTGGCCGCCATGTCGCGCACCGTTACACCCGGAGTGCAGGTGGAACTCCGTCTCGACTCCATAACCGGCTACGGCGAGGCCTCGATGCCTCCCTATCTCGGCGAATCCGTAGAGTCGGTCACCGCATTCCTGAGCAAGATCGACCCGGCGCGTCTGCAGAATCCCTTCGCTCTGGAGGATATCCACGCCTACATGGACTCGATAGCTCCCGGGAACCACGCTGCCAAAGCCGCCGTGGACATAGCTCTCCACGACCTCACCGGCAAGCTCATGGGGCAGCCCTGGTATGCCATCTACGGCCTTGACCCCGCCAAGGCGCCCTGCACCTCCTACACCGTCTCCAACGACACGCCCGAGGTGCTCGCGCAGAAGATTGCCGAAGCGGAGCCTTACGCCGTGATCAAGGTGAAGATGGGTGTGCCGGGCGACCGCGAGCTCATAGAGACTATCCGGCGCCACACCGACAAGCCGATATGTGTCGATGCCAATCAGGGATGGAAGACCCGCGAGGAAGCCCTCGACAATATCCTCTGGCTCGCCGACAAGAACTGTCTCTTCATAGAGCAACCCATGGACCGGAACGACCCCGACAGCCACGCATGGCTCAAGGAGCGCTCTCCGCTGCCTATAATCGCCGATGAAGCCGTGCAGACCTCGGCCGACATACCGGCTCTGGCCCGCGCCTACGACGGTGTCAACATCAAGCTGATGAAATGCGGCGGCCTCTACGACGCCTACCGCATGGCTATCCTCGCCCGGAGCCTCGGCCTCAAGGTGATGATCGGATGCATGACCGAGACATCATGCGCCATATCGGCAGCCGCTCAGCTCGCGCCGCTCGCCGACTGGGTCGACCTCGACGGCAATCTCCTCATAGCCAACGACCTCTTCGACGGTATGAAGATTGTCGACGGCCGCGTCACACTCTCGGTCCTCCCCGGCATTGGAATCGTCCCCGCGGCTGAGGTCTCGGCCGAATAGCACTGCGAACCGGCAGCGCCGGCGCCGTCACCGGGGTGGGATAAAACTTTTTCAGTAAATTTAAAAGTATTTTCCTTTCCCGGATTGTTATTCTATATAAAGCGGCAGTCCCGGCAACGTGTCAGCTTCCCTCATTTTAGAAACCTTTTTAAATACCAGACACAAAATGAATTTCTTAACCAACGACAAACTCGTGATTGTAGGCGCTGCCGGCATGATCGGCTCCAACATGGCTCAGACAGCCCTCATGATGATGCTCACCCCCGACATCTGCCTCTACGACCCCTATGCTCCCGGTCTCGAAGGCGTGGCTGAAGAGCTCCGCCAGTGCGGCATGGAAGGCGTGAACATCACTTTCACTTCCGACATCAAGGAGGCCCTCACCGGCGCCAAATATATAGTCAACTCCGGTGGTGCTGCCCGCAAGGCCGGCATGACCCGCGAGGACCTGCTCAAAGGCAACGCAGCTATCGCCGAGGAATTCGGTAAGAATGTAAAGAAATATTGCCCCGACGTAAAGCATATCACCGTGATCTTCAACCCGGCCGACATTACCGGTCTTATCACTCTGCTCTATGCCGGCGTTAAACCCGAATGTGTCACCACTCTCGCCGCTCTCGACTCCACTCGACTGCGCTCCGAGCTCGCCAAATACTTCAACATCCCCGCCGACGATATAGTCAACGCACGTACTTACGGCGGCCACGGCGAGCAGATGGCTGTGTTCGCTTCCACAACCATGATCAACGGCAAGCCTCTCGACGAGGTGATCGGCACAACGGACTTCCCCGACAAGGACTGGGAGGAGCTCCGCCAGCGTGTGATCCAGGGCGGCAAGAACATCATCAACCTCCGCGGCCGCTCGTCGTTCCAGAGCCCCGCTTACCTCTCTATCGAGATGATCGCTGCCGCTATGGGCGGCAAGCCGTTCCGCTGGCCCGCCGGTCGCTACGTCAACAACGACCGCTATCAGCACATCATGATGGCCACCGAGACCACTATCTCCAAAGACGGCGTGACTTGCAAGCCGATTCACGGCACCCCCGAGGAGATCGCCGAACTCGACAAGAGCTACCAGCACCTCTGCAAACTCCGCGACGAGGTGATCGAAATGGGCGTGATGCCTCCTATCTCCGAGTGGGGCAAATATAATCCTTACCTCGAGGAGAAAACCTGCTGATCCCGCTTTGCAGGCTGCCCGGAGTCCCGTCTCCCGGCAAATTAGCCTGCCCTCTTAATTGCAACCCGCAGAGACCGCGACCCGGCTAAAGTGCCGGCGCGGTCTCTTCTTTTTTCCCCGTTCTTCAGCCCCGGCCCAAAGACTTGATGCATTGCCGGATTTTTTGTAATTTCGCGCCGGAATGAAGCACGGATTCATCACTTCGGCAATCTTGGCTCTGCTTATCCCGCTGGCAGCTTTCGCCCGGGAGAGCGGCGCTGCTTCGGGCGTATACTCCTCACCGTCCGAAGAGCTGACCGAACCCACCGACACCACAACCCACACGCTTCAGGAATTCGTGGTCACGGAGAAATACCGTCCGCTCGCCACCGAACAGAAGCTCTCGGGCCTTGAGCTGCAGAAGCTCTCCACCACCTCCATAGCCGACGCCCTCAAATACTTCGCCGGCGTGCAGATCAAGGACTACGGCGGTCTGGGCGGGCTCAAGACCATCAACGTGCGCTCGCTGGGCGCCCAGCATGTGGGTGTCTATATAGACGGCATACGTATCACCAACGCGCAGAACGGCACCGTAGACCTCGGCAAATTCTCCCTCTCCACCCTGGAGTCGGTTTCTCTTTTCAACGCCAACAAACTCGAGCAGTGCCAGTCGGCTTCGGAATACGCATCGGGCGCCACGGTATATATGCGCACCCGCCGGCCTGACCGCGACTCAGTGACCATTCTCGCCGCCGTAGGCTCGTTTCACACCTGGCGTGTAAGGGGCAACATCCAGTTCGCCCGAAAAGGCTGGAGCGGTTTCCTCGACGCCGAATATCTCTACTCCAAAGGCGACTACCCGTTCCGCTACAAGACTCAGTATGAGGACACTGTGGGCCACCGCCGCAATTCCGACATAGAATACACCCGTGTGGAGGGAGCGCTCTTCAAGGGCGGTTTCGCCTCGCACGCCTATCTCTACGTCTCCGAGCGCGGATGCCCCGGCGGTATCGTGCGCCGTCTCTCCGACAAGTATGTCAACGTGGGCCGCGAGTGGGACACGGACCTTTTCTTCCAGTCATCGTGGGAACGCGCGCTTTCGGACCGCCACAAGATCAAATTCAACCTAAAATATTCCTACGAATATCTGCGCTACAGCACCAACTACCCTGAGAATCAGAACACTGCCCGCGTCGACAACCATTATCACCAGAACGATGCCTACGGCTCGGCGGCCTACACCTGGATACCTATCGACTGGCTCAACGTCAACGTGAGCTACGACGCGCGCGTCTCCTGGCTCGACGCCGACCTCAAGCAATTCACCTGTGTGCGCCGTCTCGACCAGAAGGCTGTGGTGGCGCTTCAGGCAAATTACCACGGCTTCCGGCTCGCTTCATCGCTTCTCTATCAGCACTATAAGGACCACACCCGCATACAGGCCGGCGCCGCCGACCCGCTCAGCAAACTCACTCCCGCCGTCACTCTGGGCTACTTCCGCGGCGGTTTCTCGGCCCGACTCTGGTACAAGAGCATCTTCCGCGCCCCGACGCTCAACGACCTATACTACACGCAGACCGGCAACCGCAACCTCAAGCCGGAATTCACCAAGCAGTGGGACCTCGGCCTCGAATATCAGAAGATGTGGCCGGCGTGGATGCTCTCCATGCAGTGCGACCTCTACCTCAACCATATCGACAACCGGATAGTCTGCCTCCCCCTGCGCGGAACTTACTCCTGGTCCATGATGAACTACGGCAAGACCTTCTGCCGCGGCCTCAACGCCACGCTCTCGGGTCAGTTCCACATCAGCTCGTGGCACTTCTCCCTGCTCGGATCCCTCACCTGGCAGCGCGACCTCAACCGCACCGACCCGACCGACGGCGACACCTACAACCGCCCGATCTGCTACTCACCCACTCTCTCCGCGGGACTGACAGGTATCATCGGCTGGCGCGACTATTCGGTCACCATATCCCACCTCCATGTGGGCAAGAGGATGTGGTCCTACGCCGATCCGGAAGATATGCTCCGTCCCTATAATAATGTGGACCTCAAGCTCTCCGGCACTTACCGCCACATCGCCGCCTCGCTCGAAATCAACGACCTCTTCGACGAACAGTACGAGCAGATACCGCGCTACCCCATGCCGGGGCGCCAGTACAAATTCACCCTCTCTTACTCCTTCTGAATAGCCTGAGACCTTGTTTCAGGATTTTTCAAACCGTCGTGGCGCCGAGAGAAATCTGTGCAACTAAAAAGGAAATCTGTATAACCCGTTTCCTCTCCTTTATTGCTAACTTTGCAGCATAAGTAATCGAAGAATTAGCTTATAAAATCTTGACCGGATCTTAAACTAATAGCACCATATTATTATGCGCAGATCCCCCCCTCCTTCTTATCATTTTCCGCTCCCACCTCACCTGCTCTGCGCCGCTAAATTCCCCTTCCCCCGCAAAATAACCGGCAATCCGCTGATGCAGGTTGCCGGTCACTCGCTGATTTTCAGCAATATTTCATCCGAAAGGCGCCATCCCCTTGCGGTATTCGAAATGCAATTTCGAACTTTCCTCACCTTCCGGCTTTCGAAATTAACTTCCTCACCTTCCGGCTTCCAAAATGCAATTCCGAAAAAACTCGTGCGCACGAAGGGACTCGAACCCCCACGCCCTGAGGCAATAGATCCTAAGTCTATCGCGGCTACCAATTACGCCACGTGCGCATTTCCGACTGCAAAGTTACTAATTCTTTCGCAATCCGCGGCCTCACCCGCTGTTTTTTTCAGCGGGTGAGCCGCGAAATTCTCAGAATCCGAGGTCCTGGCCTTTGCGCTTCGGGTCGATACCCTCTTTCATCCAGCGAGGCATCGGATCCCCTTTCAGGTAATGGTCGAAGAATTGCTGCAGCCGTTTCGTGATATCCTTGCGGTTCTTGCGGTCACGTATGTTGTGCGCCTCGCCGTTGTACTGAAGCATCCACACGGGCTTGCCCAGACGGCGGAGAGCCATGAAATATTCTATTCCCTGATACCAGGGCACTGCGCCGTCCTCATCGTTGTGCATGATCAAAAGCGGTGTCTCCACACGGTCGGCGTGGAAGATCGGCGAGTTGGCTATGTAGAGCTCGGGAGCCTCCCAAAGAGTGCGTCCTATGCGGCTCTGGCCGTTCTCATACTGAGCCTGACGCGAGTCGCCGGTGCCCCAGCGTATGCCGCCGTATGCCGAAGTCATGTTGCTGACGGGAGCGCCCGATCCGGCGCAGGCAAACATATTCGTGCGGGTCACCAGGAAAGCCGTCTGATAGCCGCCCCAGCTCTGGCCGTCGATACCGATACGCTCCTTGTCGATGAAGGGATACTTCTTGCAGAGATCCTCCACACCTGAGCAGATATAATTGTAGGCGCTCTCGCCGGGAAGTCCGGCAAAGTAATGCACATCGGGAACAAACACCACATATCCGCGGCTCACGTAGAACGGATAGTTCACCCAGCTCCACGAGGGCTCCATGGTGTAGTGGCGGTAGAGCTCCTCGGAGTTGGTCTCGTAGAACACCACCAGCATAGGATATTTCTTGTTCGGATCGAGATCCTCGGGTAGATAGAGCACACCCTCGGTCAGGTCGCCGTTGTAAGCGTGCCACTTCACAAGCTGCGCCGTGCCCCAGGAGTAATCCTTCATCTGCGGGTTGGCGTCGGTCACACACCGGGCGTTGGCGAAGTTGCCGCCGGTGGCTATGTATACCTCGGGCGATGTCGAGAAGTTAGCCCGCTGGAACTCGTAGGTGGGCGCGTCTTTCGCCTTCACGAGCTGCGTGTAGCTGTAAGGGCCTATCACCTTGATGGTCGGGACGGCCGGAGCCCCGGCTTTCATCACGGCCAGACCGTTCTCCTTGTTGGTGTAGTCGAACACCTTGAGCATAATCTCGCGGCCCGGCTTGATGGCCCGCTCATCCTTGTCGAGCTTCACGTAGCGGAAAGAACGTTTCGTCTTGCGTCCTTCACCTTTCGTGAGGTTCACCGGAGCGGAAGCGCCGGTCGGATCGAGCTTCCAGATGTCGTAGCGGTCGTAAACCAGGAAGGCTGCGTCGCCTTCGGTCCACCCGGCCGTGCCGTAAGGCGCGGCGGCCATCGGGTAATTGCTATCCTCGTCCCAGAGCGGATACTCCATGCCGGCGGTGAGGCAGACTGTCTCGCCCGTGGCTATGTTGTAGCAATAATAGTCGCGGTCCACGAACCAGATCACGTACTTCCCGGCAGGAGACATCTCCGAAGTCTCTATCGGCGTCTCGGCTACCTTGCGGCGCTCGCCTGTGTTCACATTGACGATATAGAGATCCTCGGGTGCCATATAGTTCCACTGCTGCGAGATTATGTTCTTCTCCGGGTCGCGCACAAGCGCCCAGTCGCTGTTCCACTCGTCGCCGGCCTCAACAGTCTCGAACGGCGAGGAGCTGATCAGCTGCTCTTTCCAGTTGTCGAGGTTGATCACTATCGGGAAACATTTCTCCTTCAGCGTCTTAAGGTTGCTCTTTTCCTGCGGAGGGGTCAGCGGAGCGTCCCAGCGCCATATGTCGAGGGCGGCCTGCTCGAAATCCACGATCGTGGTGTCGTCGGGTGCCACGGCCGGAGCCACACCCACCACGAGTCGCTTCCCGTTGCGCGAGAACTTCACTTTTGAATACTGATTCACGAATATGGAGTCGCCGGCAAGCGCCACAACTTTGTCGTGCATAGCCTTGCGCACTGAGTCGTTCATCTCCCTCGGCTGACGCGGCACGGGATACTTCCCGTCATTAACTGCCTGAATGAGTGTCACATCCTCAACCGAAGTGTCGGCCCCGCGGAGTGCGCCGTAATACAGCCGCCCGCGCTTCGTGCCGCTCTTCACTGAGTCGGCCGAAGCGGTGAAAGCTATCTTGTCTGAGGCGTCGCTGAAAGCGGGCGTACCGAAGAAGGTCATCCGGTCGAGCAGAAGCACCGGCGTGGTGTCGGGCAGGTTGAGAAGCCACATGCTCTGCGCGGCCGTGCTGTCGCTCTTGTGCGGCTTGGTGGCCACGGCGAGCTTCATACCGTCTTTGGAGAATCCGTAGTCATCGGCCCATTTCACCACGGTCTGAGCGCCGGTTGCGAGGTTGCGGACCACAAGCGGACGGCCCGAATCCTTGTCTTTCAGCTTCTTGGCGTCGGTGTAAGCTGTGTCGCACGAGAGCCATGCTATCCAGTTGCCGCCCTTCTCACCGGCCTTGTAGGAGGTAACAAACGGTATCTTATCCACCTTGCCGCTGCGCAGATCCACTATGGCGAGCGAATCCTGCGGCAGGTCGAGATCTTTCTTCTTGTCTATCTTGGCCTTACGCGTGTCCTTGAAGTAAGGCTTGATGAGCGCCATGGCCCACCGCGAATCGGCGGTGAACGACGGCTTGTAGCCGCGCTCTATCCGTATCTCCTTGCCGTTCTTGGTGTTACGGAACGTCAGCAAGGCGTCGCCCTCCTGCGGCACCACCATGTAGGCGGCCCACACGCCATCGTTCGACGGACTAACGGTTCTCACTGCTTTCCACGAGTCAAATGCGTCGTGGTCAAGCGGTTTCTTGGCCATGGCAGCGCCGATGCACAGTGTCGCGGCGGCTGCTACAGCAAGGAAGTGTCTGATTTTCATCTCTTTTCCGGTATTAGGTGTGATTGTCAGTTTCTTGTCTCTTTCTGAAAGCCTGATCACTGAGCCTCAGGCTCTTAAATCTCAATCATTGATACTCAGCCATCAGCACCTCTTTGCTGAGTCACAGGCTCTTAAAGTTTAGCTGATGAGCCCCAAACTCTTAGTCGCTGAGTTTCAGGTCGTGGCCCATGCGCGTCTTTTTGGTGTGCATGTAGAACTTGTTGTACTCATTAGGCGCTATCTCAAGCGGAACATGCTCCACGACCTTGAGGCCGTAGCCCTCAAGACCGATGCGCTTCATCGGATTGTTGCTCATAAGCCTCATCTCGTGTATGCCGAGCAGATGCAGTATGTTGGCACCCACGCCGTAATCGCGCTCGTCGGCCTTATGACCCAAGTGCAGATTCGCCTCCACAGTGTCCATGCCGTTCTCCTGCAGCTTATAAGCTTTTATCTTGTCCATCAGGCCGATACCGCGACCCTCCTGCGAGAGATAGACCACGGCACCGCGACCCTCCTTCTCGATCATCTCCATAGCCTTGTGGAGCTGATCGCCACATTCACAGCGCATTGAGCCGAAAATGTCGCCGGTCGCACACGATGAGTGTACCCTCACAAGCACCGGCTCGGGAGTCGTCACATCGCCCTTGATAAGCGCTATATGCTCCAGACCGTTGCTCTTCTGGCGGAACGGGATCAGACGGAAATGGCCCCACTTTGTGGGCAGATCCACCTCCTCGCCGATCTCCACAAGCGACTCCTGACGCAGACGGTAAGCCACAAGGTCAGCTATCGAAATCAGCTTGATGCCCCACTCATCGGCACGACGCCGAAGCTCGGGCAGACGCGCCATAGAACCGTCGTCGCTCATGATCTCCATCAGCGTGCCGCAAGGCTGAAGCCCTGCCAGACGCGCCAGGTCCACAGCCGCCTCCGTGTGGCCCGTGCGCTGCAGCACGCCCTTGTCCTGGGCGTAGAGCGGGTTTATATGTCCCGGCCGACCGAAATCCTCAGGCTTGGCCTCGGGGTTGGCCAGATGGCGTATCGTGGCCGCGCGGTCATGGATCGAGACACCCGTGCTGCAACCCTCGAGCTTATCCACAGTCACCGTGAACGGTGTGCCAAGCATCGAAGTGTTGTTGCTCACCTGATGCGGCAGATCAAGCTCAGCCGCACGCGAGTTAGTGATCGGCACACAGAGCACGCCCCGCGCGTTCTTGAGCATGAAATTGACCTGCTCGGGCGTGATCTTCTCAGCCGCCACAATGAGGTCGCCCTCGTTTTCACGGTCTTCATCATCAACCACAATCACGAATTTGCCCTCGCTGAAATCCGCGATAGCATCTTCAATCTTGTCAAGTTTGATCTTGTGAGGATCCTGAGGTATAGCACTTTCCATCTTCATAGGAATTTCGGGTTCAAAATAATTTCCATCGAATCGACTTCTCCGCCATCTTGGATCAGCCCTCGATTCTGTTCATTTATCGAATCGTCCACCAAACCTTTGCCGCAGCCGAACCGACATTCTGGTTCTTTGTAGCCGAATCGGCCCACCGATTCTTAGATGCAAAATTACAAAAAATCCGCGACATCTGCAACCCCTCCGGCAACCCTTGGGCAGCCCCTTGGACCCACCCCTCTAATCTCCTCTTCAATCTCTCCCCCGTCTACCACATTAGGTCTCCCTCCCCGGTCTTCCTCGTTATGTCTCCCTCCCCGGTTTTTCCTCGCTCTCCTCACCTTCTCCCTCCACAGTGGTGAAAACCCGCTGATTCACTCGGCTTTGCCTAGGCCTTTCCCCTTAACCGTTCCTCAAAATTTGCAAGAGTCGCAAATTGTGCTTAACTTTGCATCGCTTTTCCGCAGTGAGGCCTGAGGTTGACCTCAGCCCGGCTTTGGAGATAATCCTACGAGGGCCTTCCAAACCCGATACCAGCCGCCCTTAGGGAGAAGCGACACACAATTTCGGGGCGTAGCGCAGTCCGGTTAGCGCACCTGCTTTGGGAGCAGGGGGTCGCGAGTTCGAATCTCGCCACCCCGACAAATCTTAAATCGTTGAAAATTAGGCTTTTGAGCCATATTTTTTCAGCGATTTTTATTGTATACTTTAGCGCCGGTCAAGAATGTCTTTGCGATTTTTTCGGATTTTCACAGATTTTCGAGCTGTTTTCTCTCATTTTATTTTCATTTGTGCTTCACAAATGCCGCATTTCGGAGTCTTATATATAATTTCTCGAAAATTCCCGGGATTAGACTCTTAAACTTCCAAGATTGTACTCGAAAATTCCCGAAATAAGTAAGTCGAAGAACATGGAAAAGAGAAAGATAGGCTCCCTGGAGGTCTCGGCCGTAGGACTGGGATGCATGGGCATGAGCCACGGTTACGGTGCTCCGGACGACACGCGGGAGATGAAACGTCTGCTCGCGGAGGCAGTGGACCTGGGCTACACTTTCTTCGACACGGCCGAGATGTACGGCACGCCGGATGATCCCCACGCCAGCGAGGTGCTTCTCGGCGAAGGGCTGAAGCCTTACCGCGACCGCATAGTGATCGCCAACAAGTTCGGCCTGACGATGCCGATGAGCGATGTGTTCGGCGGCTCAAAGATAGTATTAAAAAACAAATGAACGAAAAGAATACGATCAAGATACGGCTGTATGATTCGCCGTGCGGACGTCTACTTCTGGGCTCTTTCGGCGGTAAGCTGTGCCTCTGCGACTGGCAGATCGAGAAGCGCCGCGAGCATGTGGGCCGCCGTCTGAGGAAGCTGTTGCGTGCTGATTTTGAGGAAGGTACGTCGGGAATCATTGAAAGAGCCGCCCGACAGCTCGACGAATATTTCGCCGGCGAGCGCAAAGAATTCGACGCGCCGCTGCTCTTTGTAGGCACTGAGTTCCAGAAGGCCGTGTGGCGCGATCTGCTGCGGATACCATACGGAGCCACAATCTCTTACGGAGAGATGGCGCGGAGGATCTGTGTGCCGAAAGCCGTGCGTGCCGTCGCCAATGCCAACGGAGCCAACGCCATATCCATATTCGCGCCGTGCCACCGGGTGATCGGCAGCAACCACACACTGACCGGCTACGGCGGCGGCCTCGACGCCAAACGCCTCCTCCTCGAGCTGGAAAGCTACTATTCGTTGTCGGGCACCGACTGATGCTCCTCAAAGCCGGTCCAAGTTATATGGGAGCACAATTTAGAATGGTCGATTGTGCGCCCCTTTCGTATGCCGATGCGTACAGACGACAGCATAATTCCGGAAAGGCATATCCCGGAATTTTTGACAGGATTTTTAACACCGGGATTTTTGAGGTTTGAATTTTTTTTTGTAATTTTGCCTAGTTTTAAGAGGAGGTATGTCTCAGCTTCGGAGAAAGGAATGATTTTTTCATACCGTGGTTAACCTTTGATCCTTTCCCGACCGGCGATACCCCGATTTCTACAACACCTTGATTACAAGAGGTATGTTGCACACGAAGAGGTAAATTATCAGCGATTAAAATCTAAAATCAAATACAATAATTAACCTAGTTTTATGAAAAAATTTATCTACGCTCTCGCTTCGGTAGCGATGCTGGGCTGCATGTCGGCCAATGCCATCGACTGGACAGAAGAGGGGCTTAACATTGCCATGGGCAAGACCTCGTGGTGCTCCACAGGTGATGCCAAAGCCGGCAACGACGGCAACGTGGGTTCCCGCTGGGAATCTCAGCATTTCGCGCCCCAGTGGTGGGCTGTGGATCTCGGCGAAGAGAAGGATCTGGACCGCATCGAGATCAAATGGGAAGGCGCATACGCCTCAGAGTGGGCTATCTATGTGCTCCAGGACGCTCCCAAGTTTACAGAGGTTTCAGAGGCTGTGACCGATCCCGCAGGTGAGGTCAAGACGTTCAACAAACTTGACGCCGGCCAGCTCGGCACACCGATCGCCACAAGCGAGCAGTACCCCGTGACGGACCTTTACACCACAATCTCAGGTCTTGAGAATGTGAAGGCGCGCTATCTGCTTATCGACTGCACAAAGCGTGCTCTCCCCTATGGTATCAGCTTCTGGGAGTTTTATGTAAGCGAGAAGATCGCTGACGCCAATGTAGTGGCCAAGATTTCCGTGGGCGACATGAAGGTGAAGAAGGATGTGCCTTTCTCGTTCAAGGTTGCCAGCCTCAACCGTGTGGGCGCTCCTGTGGCAGAGAACGTGACAGGTGCTACTTTCACTACATCTGATCCTTCGCTGAACATAGCAGCCAACGGTGCTGACGGCTACACACTGACAGCTACCAAATATGGCAAATACAGCTTTGAGACAAGCGCTGTGATCGACGGCAACACTTTCACCGCCACAAGCAATGTAGAGGTTGGTCCGGACTGGGAAAATCTCCGCAACCTTGCCGACGTGAACAAGAATGGTCTTGCCAAAGCATACGCCAGCCATAACCCGACACAGGCTTATCTCTCGAACGACGGCAATATCGGCACACGCTGGGTCGGTTCTACCGATCCCTGCTGGTGGTTCGTGGATCTTGGCAACACTTACAAGATCACACTGACCGAGGCTGAATTTGAGGCCGCCGGTGCAAAAGTATATGAAGTTTACACGGCTACCACAGCCAATGTAGTGAAGAACGATGAGGACGGCACAGAGACAATCGAGCCTGTATGGGGCGAGACACCTGTGGCACGCGTAGAGGGTCTGCCCTCACAGAATCACCTCATCGACACACAGGTGATCAACGGTGTATCGGCACGCTACGTGAAGTTCTCCTTCCTGGAGCCGAGTCTTGGTTACCCCGTAAGCCCCTGGGAGCTCCGTGTAGCTGGCGAGCCCGACCATGCCGAGGTCCCCGGTTCGGTACAACTCACAGCATCCGCGACCGAGATTCCCGCAAGCGAGTCAGTGACATTCACAGCCAAAGTTCTCGGCGACTACGGTACAGAGATCGAGGCTCCTGTCACCTACGAGCTTTCCAACAACACATCGGGCGCTGAGATCACCGAAGAGGGTGTGCTCACGACTACAAAGAAGGGTTCTGTTGACGTGGTCGGCAAATCCGGCAATATCGTATCTGACCCCATCACCGTCACCACAGTAGCTGCAGGCGAAGACCTGGCGCTCACATCGAAGGGCGCAACAGCTGTCGCCAACGGCGAAACTGACGCTTCGACCCTCATCGACGGCAACGACGGTTCACTCTTCATATTCACTGAGGGCGGAGCCAACGAGCAGGACCACAATGTAGTGATCGACCTTCACCGCCTCGTCGACATCGACATGGTACGCGTACACATGGAAGGCGCTTCTTCCTCCAACTATACCATCGACTTCTCCAAGGACGGCGAGAATTACACAAGCGTATACTCTTATGAGGGTCCCGACGCCATCGACGGTTACACTCACAACCACTATGGCAAGGACGGCAAAGCCACTCGCTATGTCCGCCTGCACTCCACACGCAACGGTACGGGCTACGGTCTGAAGATCTATGAGATCGGCGTATTCGGCGAGACTTATCTGACAAAGGATGGCAACACATTCACCGGCAAGTGGGATGCCGACGACTTCGACAACCAGGTGACTGTAACTGACGGCTATGTAGACCTCACGGCTGTGACCGGTCTTCCCGCCACCAAGCCTGAGGTTGAGAACAATCCCAACCTGCTTCTCGTGGTCGGCGACGACTGCGCATTCAAGGGTGCTTCCAACGTAGTGGTCAAAGATACCGAGGGCAACTACTCAGCCACTCTGATCGACCTCTACAACACTTCGAACTTCGTGCCCAGCATCAAGGTTCAGGCCGCCAAGATCAACGTTCACGTGAACTTCGACAAGGAGAACGTCTACGCTGAGGCTTATCTGCCCTTCGTTTACACAGCTCCCGCCGACACAGAGCTCTATCAGTTCAACGGTGTGGATCCCGACGGCAACGTTTATCTGACCGACGCAGCTACCAGCTTCGCCGCCAGCGTTCCCTTCCTCGTTAAGCTCAACACCAACATGAATGTGCTTTCAGCTGAGAATGTGGCTCTCGATCCCGTGCTTCCCACAAACGCGGCAGCCGCTCCCGACATCACTCCGGTGGCTCTGATAGGCACTTACAGCAAGTACTCAACCGACCGTGGTTCTGTCTATAAGGTTAAAGACGGCGAACTCCGCGAGCTTCTCTCAGAGGAGAGCATCCTTCCCTTCGGCGCTTTCACCACAATCAACGGTGTGACACGCGACTATAAGATTCTGCCCGCTATCGGCAGCGTGGATACAATCGTATCGGGCGAGACTGCCGTAGACGTTTACACTCTCGACGGTGTTAAGATCAAATCGGGCGTAGCAGTGAAGGACGCTGCCAAGGGTCTTTCCACCGGCATCTACGTGATCGGCGGCAAGAAGGTGCTTGTACGCAAATAATACATGACTGATTCCGTGCGGGCCGGACGACTTGCCCGCATGCGATGAAATACCCTTTTCGATGGGCTGTTCCGGCGATACCGGCGCAGCCCATTTTTTTGTCCGCGCGGGGATCTGCGAGGAGCGCAGAGGGTTTTGCGGAGAGGGAAAATGCCGGCCGCCGGGCCGGGAGCGAGTCATACGATACATACGATACAATAGCCACATAACGCGAGTTCGGGATAAGCGATCCCCCAAGAAAGTTGAATCGGCAGCTTGAAAAAGTTGCCGATTCTTTTGGTAATATCACTGATATGTAGTAATTTAGAGGTAGCAAACAATAAATACTGTATCATGATTACCGAGAGTAAAGTTACTGAAATTTTCTGTGTTGCGGATGATTTTTGCAAAGAATTTGAAGTCGAGATGGCAAAAAACTCCCTTGCGTCCTCTCCTGACACCCCGAAACGCCGCCGGAAGCGTATGATGT
>SFOK01000102.1 GCA_004552395.1 Bacteroidales bacterium
TAGCAGCTACACAAATTTTCAACTCTCAGCAGCATATATTTCAACACCCCCGCCGCAGAAACCGACATAATATCCCGGAAAGATTATTCAACTCTGTTCCCAGGCAAATTTCAATACCGGCCGGGATGTCTCAATCCATGCTGAGCAGCGAATCATCCCCGCTCTTCACTCACTCAGCAGCCGCAAAACAGCCAATCTCATCGGCCCGGTCATCCGTCTTGCGAAAGCAGCGCGGGATCGTGCAGACACCCTTACCTGTCCCTACCTGCAAAAAACAGACAAAAAATTTCCGGGCACTTGCGCCGCTCGGCTAAAATTTATACCTTTGTGGTGCCTTAGAAGAGGGAGAGCGCTTCCCGCGCCCCCTGAGGCACGACCTTAGACTAACCAAGAAAATCTGATATTATATGAGCACCAAACATCTCCTGCTCGGCGACGAGGCGATAGCCCTCGGAGCCATCAACGCGGGTCTTTCGGGCGTTTACGCCTACCCCGGCACACCATCCACTGAAATCACCGAATACATTCAGGGCAACCGTCTGGCCCGCGAGCGCGGCATCCACTCCCACTGGTCCACCAATGAGAAAACCGCCATGGAAGAGGCGCTCGGCATGTCGTTCTGCGGCAAGAGAGCGCTTGTCTGCATGAAGCATGTGGGCATGAACGTGGCCGCCGACGGCTTTGTGAACTCGGCCATGACAGGCGCCAACGGCGGCCTGATCGTAGTGGCAGCCGACGACCCCTCGATGCATTCCTCGCAAAACGAACAGGATTCGCGATTCTACGCCAAATTCGCCATGACACCCTGCCTGGAGCCCTCATCGCAGCAGGAAGCCTACGACATGACCGGCTACGGCTTCCGTCTCTCCGAAGAGATGCGCATACCCGTGCTGATGCGCATGGTGACCCGCATGGCCCACTCCCGCGGTGTGGTCGAAGCCGGCGAGCCGCGTGCGGAGAACACCCTGAGCTACCCGGCCGAACCCCGCCAGTGGGTGCTCATGCCGGCCAACTCGCGCCGCCGCAACGACGCTCTGATAGCCGACTACGCCCGTTTCGAGAAGCTCGCCGAAGAATCCCCCTTCAACCGCTTCACCGACGGAGCCGACCACAGCCTGGGCATCATAGTCTCAGGCATAGCCTACAATTACCTTATGGAGAACTTCCCCGACGGATGCCCCTACCCCGTGCTGAAGATCTCGCAGTATCCCCTGCCCCGCAAGATGATACGCCGCCTCGTTGACGAGTGCGACCGCGTGCTGGTGATCGAAGAGGGACAGCCCTTCATCGAGGAACAGCTCACAGGCCTTCTGCCGCAGGACAAGGAGATAGCCGGCAAGTTCTCCGGCGCACTTCCCCGCAGCGGCGAGCTCACACCCGACTCCGTACGCGCCGCCCTGGGCATGGAATGCCACCAGCGCAAGGGACGCAGCCAGACCGTCATGCCCCGTCCGCCGGCACTCTGCCAGGGATGCGGCCACCGCGACGTATACTCGGCCCTCAACGACGCCCTGCGCACCTACTCCTCGCCCAAGGTCTTCGGCGACATAGGCTGCTACACACTGGGCTGGCTCTCCCCCTTCAACGCCATCGACTCCTGCGTCGACATGGGCGCCTCAATCACCATGGCCAAGGGAGCCGCCGACGCCGGCCAGCATCCTTCGGTAGCCATCATAGGCGACTCCACATTCACCCACTCCGGCATGACAGGCCTGCTCGACGCCATCAATGAGAACACACCCATGACGGTGATCATCTCCGACAACCTCACCACCGGCATGACAGGCGGACAGGACTCCCAGGGCACAGGCAAGCTCGAGGATATATGCCGCGGTCTGGGCGCCGATCCGGCCCATGTGCGCACCATCGACTCCCTGCCCAAGAACCACGACGAGATGATGCGTCTCTTCCGCGAGGAGTTCGACTACGCAGGTCTCTCGGTGATCGTCTCCCGCCGCGAGTGCATACAGACAGCCCGCCGCCACGCCAAGAAAGCCTGAGGCACCTTCTCACCCGGCCCCGGGACCTCAATCCCCCGGGCCGGGATCATCACAATCCGACACCCAAAAAAACACAGACATAAAGATATGAAGACAGATATAGTGCTCGCCGGCGTAGGCGGCCAGGGCATACTCTCCATAGCCACCATTCTGGGTCAGGCAGCCCTCAAGGAGAACCTCTACATCAAGCAGGCCGAAGTCCACGGCATGAGCCAGCGCGGCGGCGACGTGCAGTCCAACCTGCGCATCAGCTCGCGCCCCATAGCCTCCGACCTCATCCCCGAAGGGAAAGCCGACATGATCGTCTCGCTCGAGCCGATGGAGGCGCTCCGCTACGTGCAGTACCTCAGCCCCGAAGGATGGATCGTGACCTCCACAGCCCCCTTCCGCAACATCGACAACTACCCCGACCTCGACAAGATCGAAGCCGAACTGCGGGAACATCCCCACACCGTAGCCTTCGACATGGAGGAGACAGCCAAGGAGGTGGCCAATCCCCGCACCTCCAACATGGTGCTTTTAGGCGCAGCCGCACCCTTCATCGGCCTTGAGACCGACAAGATCGAGGACGGCATCCGCACCGTATTCGGACCCAAGGGCGACAAGATCGTGGAGATGAACATCACCGCTTTCCGCGCCGGACTCGAACGCGCCCGCCGCGACGCCAAGCTCTAAGCCCTCCCGGCTCCGTTCCGCCCGGAGAAGGAGCGGCCGAAGACAGCCCGCCACGCGGCTCTCCCGAAGGCGAGCCCGCGAGGTTCCCGGCAAAGGCCGGCCCCTTCCCCGGGGCGGGAATATTACCGCCTCAGACCGTATAACCCGAATCCTGTATAACCCCGAATACCTTATAACCCGAATCCTGTATATCCCCGTATACCTTATAACCCGGACACCTTATAACCCGGACGCCTTAAAAAACACCGCCTATGTTCCCAATCACAGAAGAAAGGCTCGACGCCATACTCGCCGAGCAAGGAATCGACGACATAGCAAAAGCCACCATACGCCAGATATGCAGCGTCTCCGACGCGCTCGCTGCCGAAGCTGGCGAAGAATTCGTGCACCTCGAGATAGGCAACCCAGGCCTGGAGGCTTCGCAGACCGGCGTCGACGCCGAATGTGAGGCCCTGCGCCGCGGCGTGGCCAACAAATACCCCAACATCGCCGGCATACCTGAGATCAAAACCAACGCCTCGCGCTTCGCCAAGGCGTTCCTGGGCATCGACGTGCCAGGGGAGAGCTTCATCCCCACCGTAGGCTCCATGCAGGGCACCTTCTCCGTGATGAGTCTGCTGCAGCGCGCCATGCCCGGCCGCGACACCATCCTCTTCATCAACCCCGGCTTCCCCGCCCAGCGCAGCCAGGCCCACCTGCTCGGCCTGCGCCAGGACTCCTTCGACATATACGAATACCGCGGCGAACGACTGCGCGGCATCCTTGACGAGAAGCTTTCTTCTGGCCGCGTCTGCGCCGTGATCTACTGCTCGCCCAACAACCCGGCATGGATCAACCTCACCGAGGAGGAACTCCGTATACTGGGCGAAGCCGCCGACCGCTACGACACCGTGATCATGGAAGACCTGGCCTACATGGGCATGGACTTCCGCACCGACACAGGGCGCCCCTTCGAGCCCCCCTACGTGCCCACCGTAGCCCGCTACACCGACCGCTTCATCCTCTTCCTCTCCGGCTCCAAGATCTTCTCCTACGCCGGACAGCGCATCGCCACGGTCTGCATCTCCCCGGCCCTATTCAACCGCCGCTACGACGGTCTGAAGGAGTTCTTCGGCATACCGACCCTGGGCAAGGCATACATCTTCGGCGTGCTCTACGCCATGTCGTCGGGCACCTCGCACTCCGCCCAGTGCGCCCTGGCAACCATGATGGGAGCCGCCGCCGACGGCAAGCTCGACTTCGTGAAAGTGAGCCGCGAGTACGGCCGCCGCGCCGCCATCGTCAAACGCATACTCGACGAGAACGGCTTCCATATCGTCTATGACCGCGACGCCGACGGCCGCCGCATCGCCGACGGCTTCTTCTTCACTGCCGGCTACGGCGACATGGGTAGCTCCGAGCTTCAGAAAGAGCTGATGCGCTACGGCATAAGCGCCATCTCCCTCCCCTCCACAGGCTCGCTCCAGAGCGGCCTGCGCGTGTGCGTCTCCATGATATCCGACGACGAAACGTTCGCCCGTTTCGCCGACCGTCTGCGCCTCTTCCACCGCGACCACCCCTTGGCCGGTGCCAAGGCTTAATCCGGCGCTTCCTCAAGCATCAAGACAAGACTTACACCTCAGATATGAGCAAACATAAAGCCAACTATATGAGCGCCGCCGAGGCGGCCCGGCTCATCCACAGCGGCGACCACATCTACGTGCAGGGCTCCACATCGGTGCCCGACGTGCTGCTGGCCGCCATAGCCGACCGTGCCTCCGAGCTGCGCGACCTCACCTTTTACACCGGATTCAGCGTCAGCCCCGGCCCGGCGCCCTTCTGCCGTACCGAGTGCGAGGAGAACTACTTCGTGGACTCATTCTTCGTGAGCAACAACGTGCGCGACTGGATCGAGCGCGGCTTCGGCGCCGTCACACCGCGTTTTCTGGCCGATGTGCCCGCCCTCTTCCGCCGCGACTACTGGCCACTGGAGGTAGTGCTGCTCAACTGCTCGCTGCCTAACGAAGACGGCTACGTCAGCTTCGGCGTAGGCGGCGACGTGGCCTGCTCGGCCGTAGAGTGCGGCAAGACCCTCATTGCGCAGATCAACCCGCAGATGCCCTACTCCCACGGCGATCCCGTGGTCCACATAAGCCGGCTGGCCGCCGCCGTGGAGGTAGACGCCCCCCTGGTCGAGGTGCCCACACCCGTGCCCACCGAGGCCGAGGTGCGTATCGGCCGCCACATAGCCGAACTCATACCCGACGGCGCCACACTTCAGATCGGAGTGGGCGGCATACCCAACGCCGTGATAGCCGCACTGGCCGACCACCGCGACCTGGGCCTCCACACCGAGGCGATGACCGACGGAGTGCTCCCCCTCATCGAGAAAGGCGTGATCAACAACTCTCGCAAGAAGATACTCCCCGGCCGCAGCGTGGCATCGCTCGCCCTGGGGTCACGCCGCCTCTATGACTATCTCGACGGCAACCGCGACGTAGTGTTCCGCGACGTAGCCTGGACCAACGACCCCTACATCATAGGCCAGAACCCGGCCGTGATGTCGATCAACTCCTGTCTGGAGGTAGACCTCACCGGACAGGTCTGCGCCGACTCCATAGGCGAGAAGATATACTCGGGCGTAGGCGGACAGCACGACTTCGTCATCGGTGCCTCACGCAGCGAAGGGGGCCGCTCCTTCATAGCCATGCTCGCCTCCACACGCCGCGGCGCCAGCAAGATCAAAGCCACACTCACGGCCGGCGCCGGAGTAGTCACCTCCCGCTTCGCCGTAGAGTACATCGTCACCGAATACGGATGCGTGAACCTGAGGGGTGTCAACATGGCCGAACGAGCCCGGCGCCTCATCTCCGTAGCCGCTCCCGAGCACCGCGAAGAACTCGAACGCGAAGCCCTGCGCCGCTTCGGACGCGCCTTCCAGCGCTACAAATAAATTCGCAAAAGAGCGGAATACGCCTCTCTGAACGCACATAGAGTCTCCGGTGGCGGATTACCTCACCGGAGACTTTTCGCGCTCTCTGTGAGGCCCGGGTAGCTACTTTAGCTTATATAGCTACTTTAGCTGAGGTAGCCGGGGTAGGATTATGGGGAGGGGGGATTTTTCTCGAGGAGCTCGAGAAGCCCGAGAGACTCAATTTAGCGTGAATTAGAGAGTATGATGAAGGCATGCCCTCTACATTAAATAGAAAGGACATGCCTTGAATTATTCAGCTACACCTTAAGTATGTTCACAAGGGTAGTGAGTACATTGGTGGAAAGTTAATTCACCCCTATTTTCTTAACATTGCCACCTTGTTTCAAAATGTAGAAGCCCGGCGTGAGAACTTCGGTTGAAGCGCCCACTTTGATACCGTTCATATCAAATATTTCCATGGGTTCATCGGTAATATCCGAATCAATCTCTTCTACGCCATCGCTCGGGTTGAGGTCATCCGTCATATTATTGAAAAGATACCAATAGCTTGTCAGCTGATAATCATCCTTGGATCCCTTAGGGATATGGAGACTGGCTTCATAATCAGAGAAAGTGTCCGTAAAGATTTCAGGCGGTGTTTCCGCATAACTGTTTATTGTCTTCAAACTGGCGCAACTTGCGAAAGCATGTTTACCAATCTTATTGATACCGGTACCCAATGTAACGAATCTCAAATCTTTGCAATTGTAAAAAGAATAATCTTCTACAGATATGACACTGTTGGGGATTTTGACAGAAACTATATCTATGAATCCGTTGAATGAATACTGCTTAATCTTTTTAATACCGTAGGGAATATTCAGCTCCGTTATCTTTTCATCGTTTAGATATAATTGGGAATACCATGCCGGATTGAAGGAAGAATTATGAAAATCAATCATGCACCAAGCCGACAAATCTGATATTTCTACTTTTGTCAAAGCATCACAATCGATAAAAGCCCTCTTCCCAATCGACGTAACGTTGCTTGGTATATAGATAGAAGGCAACTCCTTACATCCTTCAAATGCGCTTTC
>SFOK01000103.1 GCA_004552395.1 Bacteroidales bacterium
GATTCCTTTTTGCTGAGTGCGAGTTTTTTTGTAACTTTGCACTCGTGACGGGCGAATTGTGCCCGTGCATCAGAGCGAAATCTAAAGACAAACAATTAATAGATAGATAATTATATGAGTCTAATTTGCAGCGACACATATACTGTCACTAATGGCGAGCTTGCGATATCGGCTGTCCTTGCGGGATTGTTTCTGGTATTTGTGGCTCTGCTGATTGCGAGAAGTATCGGTCCGCGCTCTTATTCGGTGCTCAAATCGGAGCCTTACGAGTGCGGTATTCCCACCCGTGGCGAATCTATGATCCGTTTTCAGGTGGGTTATTATCTTTTTGCGATTCTCTTTCTGATGTTCGACGTCGAGACAGTTTTCCTCTATCCGTGGGCTGTGATATGCCGCTCGCTGGGGGCCATGGGTCTGGTCAGCATCGGAGTATTCCTCTTTATACTTATTTTAGGTCTTGCTTACGCTTGGCGGAAAGGAGCTCTCAAATGGCAGTAAAGACACCGAAAATACGGTCCATGAAGTACGAGGACTTCAAGGACAACGAATATATCGACAAACTTGTGGAGGAGCTGAACGCAGCCGGCACGAATGTGGTGGTCGGCAAACTGGATCAGCTCATCAACTGGGGCCGCGCCAACTCGCTGTGGCCTCTCTGCTTCGGCACAAGTTGCTGTGCGATCGAATTCATGTGCCTGGGCGCAGCCCGCTACGATATGGCGCGTTTCGGCGCCGAGGTGGCGCGCAACTCACCGCGTCAGGCCGACTATATAATGGTGCAGGGCACGATAGTGTACCGCATGGTTCCGGCTCTGCTTCGCCTCTACGAGCAGCTTGCCGAACCGCGCTATGTGATAGCATGCGGCGGCTGCGCCGTCTCGGGCGGACCGTTCAAGAATTCGTATTGTGTGGTGAAAGGTGTGGACGAGGTACTTCCGGTCGATGTCTATATCCCGGGATGTCCTCCGCGTCCGGAAGCCATGTTCTACGGTCTGATGCAGCTTCAGCGCAAGATCAAGGTGCAGAAGTTCTTCGGCGGGGCGAACCGCAAGGAGAAGATCGAGGACTTTTTCGCAAAGCATGCTGAGGAAGTGGGTAAATACTGATTTCCGGCAGCGAGCGAGCAAAATAGTAATTCAAACGAAACAGATTCTCCGTAATGGAAAATATACAGGAATTAATTAAGTCGGTATGCCCGTCGGCAGAGTTCGATACAACGGGCGAGAAGCTGCTTGTGATCGTGCCCGACAAGGACTGGCATGCGCTGGCCAAGAGTCTGAAAGAGAATCCTGCGCTGGATTTCGATCTGCTCTCCGCGGTAGTGGGCATGGATTGGAAAGAGACTCTCGGAGTGGTTTACTATCTCACATCCACGAGCCACGACTGGTATATGCTTGGCGTGCGTGTGGAGACGGCTGACCGCGAGAACCCGATGCTCCACTCGGTGAGCGACCTCTGGAAAGTGGCTCTCTTCCAGGAGCGCGAGGTCTATGATTTCTACGGCATCAAGTTCATAAACCATCCGGATATGCGCCGCATGTTCCTGCGCAACGACTGGGTGGGTTATCCTCTGCGCAAGGACTACGACGATGATCCGAAGCTGAACCCGATGAGGCTGGAGGATGAGAAGAACGAGGATGACACCGTAGCATACATAGAGCAGCCCGACGGTACTATCAAGGAGGAGAAGCGCAAGATCTTCGGCGACGACGACTATGTGGTCAACATAGGTCCGCAGCATCCTTCGACTCACGGTGTGATGCGTTTCCGCACATCGGTAGACGGTGAGAGGATCAAGAAGGTCGATGTGGTGAGCGGCTACATACACCGCGGCATAGAGAAGCTCTCCGAGGGCCTCACATATCCCCAGGTGCTTCACTTCAGTGACCGTATGGACTATATGAGCGCCCACATGAACCGCCATTGCCTCTGCATGTGCATTGAGAAGGCGTTGGGCATCGAGGTGCCCCGCCGCGCACAGGTGATCCGAGTGATGATGGACGAGCTGATGAGAATCTCGTCGCATCTGCTTGCCTTCGGCTGTACGGCCATGGATATGGGCGGCACCACCTGCTTCTTCTACGGTTTTCGTGAGCGCGAGAGAATACTCGACATATTCGAGAAGACGTGCGGCGCCCGCATGTCGCTCAACTATAACGTGATCGGCGGTGTGATAGCCGATCTGCATCCTGACTTCCAGAAGGATGTGAAGGCACTGTGTGAGATAATGCCCAAGTGCCTCGACGAATATCACAAGGTGTTCTCCGGCAATGTCATAGCCCGCGAGCGTATGATCGGTGTGGGTATGCTTTCGAAGGAGGACGCCATCAACTACGCAATCACCGGTCCTTCAGGCCGAGGCAGCAACTGGAGCAACGATACCCGCAAGCATGTGCCTTATTCGATATATCCCGAGCTGGATTTCGAGGAGGTGCTCGGCGACGGTTGCGACAGCTATTCGCGCTATATGGTCCGTATGCGCGAGATCGAGCAGAGTGTGAAGATACTCGAGCAGCTCGTGGACAATATCCCCGAGGGTGATATCCGCGCGCAGGTACCCAAGATTGTGAAGCTTCCCGCAGGCCGATGGTATCAGCAGGTAGAGGCAAGCCGCGGTGCATTCGGTGTCTACATTGAGAGTACCGGCGAGAAGAATCCTTACCGTCTGCATTATCAGAGTCCATGCTTCAACCTTATTGGTGTTATGGACCTGACCTGCCGCGGTAATCTGATTGCCGACCTGATCACAATCAACGCGGCGCTCGACTTCGTAGTGCCCGACATAGACCGCTGATGCCGGAGCGGGGCTTCTGCAGCTTCTCCGCCGACACCAACCAGAAACTCTCCGGAGTCCGGACGCCCCGCGGGGCCCGGGCAGAGAAAAAGATAAAACACAGGCAATAATCGTATCATTCAAATGAACGTCTCATCAATAATGTATAACTTCGGCGACGTTACCCATTGGATCAACAATCTTCTGACAAGTTTCCTTCCCCAGTGGGGCGCCACTCTTGTGGAGTGCGTTCTCGTAGCGTTGGTGCTTTTGGGCGTTTATACAGTCCTCGCACTCTTCTACATACTTTATGAGCGCAAACTCTGCGCCTGGTTCCAGTGCCGTCTCGGCCCGATGCGTGTGGGCCGCTGGGGCTTGCTACAGGTCTTCGCCGACATGTTCAAGATTCTGATCAAGGAGCTTATCCCGCTGAAGGGGACCGACAAGTTCCTGTTCAAGCTGGCACCATACATCATCATAGCTTCGTCGGTGACGATGCTTGCATGTCTGCCGTGGGGTCAGGGAATGCAGATCATCAACTACAACATCGGAATCTTCTTCGTGCTGTCCGTTTCGTCGGTAGGTATACTCGGTATACTGCTTGCGGGCTGGTCGTCGAACAATAAGTACACACTGATAGGAGCCATGCGAAGCGGCGCGCAGATGGTGTCGTACGAGCTTTCGCTAGGTCTAGCCATCATCACCATGGTGGTGTTCGCCGGCACAATGAATATCAACGAGATAGTCTGGGCACAGGAGCGCGGATGGTTCATCTTCACAGGCCATGTGCCTGCGATCATAGCCATGATCATCTATGTGATCGCGGCTACCGCAGAGACTAACCGCGGCCCGTTTGACCTCCCGGAGGCTGAGCACGAGCTGACAGCAGGTTACCACACCGAGTATTCAGGTATTCATTTCGGTTTCTTCTATCTGGCCGAGTATCTGAACCTCTTCATAGTGTCGGGTATCGCGTCGCTGATGTTTCTGGGCGGATGGATGCCTTTCCACGTAGAGGGTTGGGACGGTTTCAACCACATAATGGATTACTGCCCCGGCACTATCTGGTTCCTGATCAAAGCATTCTTTATCTCTTATGTGATCATTTGGTTCAAGTGGACGTTCCCGCGAGTTCGAATCGACCAGATGCTTGCACTGGAATGGAAATATCTGATGCCTTTCGCGCTGGCCAATCTCGTGCTGATGGCTCTGTGCGTGACAATGGGCTGGACATTCTGAATCTAACATAGATTCCGCGCGGCGCCGGACCTGTTTACGGCCTAAGACGCGGCGGCGGACAAGAAACGAAATATAGGTTTTATTCCCAATAATAAACACAAAGTATGAGCGCTAATACAGGCACAGTGACTCAGGTTATCGGTCCCGTGATCGATGTCTCCTTCGAGGGAGGCAAGGAGCAAATACCACCCATCTACACCGCCCTTGAGGTGGAGCGTGACAATGGCGAAAAGCTGATACTCGAGGTAGAGCAGCATATCGGTGAGGACACCGTAAGATGTGTGGCTATGGAGAGTACCGACGGTCTCCGTCGAGGCGTAGAGGTGAAGAATCTGGGCCATGGCATAGCAGTGCCGACGGGTGACCAGGTCAAGGGACGTCTGCTGAATGTAGTAGGCGACGCCATAGACCATCTCCCTGCCCTGAAGAGGGACCACATGCGCGACATCCATCAGCCCGCGCCAGACTTCGAAGATCTGGCAATCTCGACCGAGATTCTTTTCACCGGTATCAAGGTGATCGACCTTCTTGAGCCATACAGCAAAGGCGGCAAGATCGGTCTGTTCGGCGGTGCAGGTGTCGGCAAGACGGTGCTTATCATGGAGCTCATCAACAACATTGCCAAAGGACACAACGGCTTCTCGGTTTTCACCGGTGTGGGCGAGCGTACCCGTGAGGGCAATGACCTTCTGCGAGAGATGATCGAGAGCGGTGTGATCCGCTACGGCGAGAAGTTCAAGGAGGGTATGGAGAAAGGGGAATGGAACCTCAAAGATGTGGACATGAAGGAGGTGAATTCCTCGCAGAGCACTTTGGTGTTCGGTCAGATGAACGAGCCACCGGGAGCACGTCTGCGTGTGGCGCTTTCCGGACTTACCGTAGCGGAGCAGTTCCGCGATCAGGACGGCGGCGGCAAAGATGTGCTTCTCTTCATCGACAACATTTTCCGCTTCACACAGGCCGGTTCCGAGGTCTCGGCGCTTCTTGGCCGAATGCCTTCGGCTGTAGGTTACCAGCCTACGCTGGCATCGGAGATGGGTATCCTCCAGGAGCGCATCACTTCGACGAAGCAGGGCTCGATCACATCGGTGCAGGCTATCTACGTGCCGGCTGATGACCTTACCGACCCGGCTCCCGCCACCACATTCTCGTTCCTTGACGCCACTACGGTGCTTTCGCGTAAGATCTCAGAGCTCGGTATCTATCCGGCTGTGGATCCTCTGGAATCGACATCGCGTATTCTGGACCCGAACATCATAGGCGAGGAGCATTACAACACGGCTCAGGCAGTTAAGCAGCTTCTGCAGAAATACAACGAACTTCAGGATATCATCGCCATCCTCGGCGTGGACGAGCTTTCCGACGAGGATAAGCTGGTAGTGGCCCGCGCACGCCGCGCACAGCGCTATCTGTCGCAGCCGTTCCATGTGGCCGAGCAGTTCACCGGTCTTCCCGGTGTGATGGTGCCTCTGTCGGAGACTATCCGCGGCTTCAAGATGATTCTGAGCGGCGAGATGGACGAATATCCCGAACAGGCGTTCCTCAATGTCGGTTCGATTGACGAGGCGATAGCCAAGGGCAAGAAGATGCTCGAGGAGGTGAAGTAAAAACATCAAACAGAGAAACCACAGGCATGAAACTTGATATCACATCGGCTCATTCGACACTCTACTCCGGCGAAGTGGATTCAGTGACACTTCCCGGCGAGATGGGCTCATTCACAGTGCTCCGCAACCACGCGTCGCTTCTTTCGTCGCTCACACCCGGCAAGATAGTGTTCCGGACTGTCGGGGGCGCCGAGGATTCCGTCGAGATACAGGGCGGAGTGGTAGATGTGGATAACAATGTAGTATCAGTCTGTGTGTATTAATTCAGCCTGCGATCAAGAGACAGCCTGAATGTATTTATCAAGAAAAAGAATTCAGCGACCCATGTCACATAGAATCACTAAATATCTGATATTGCTCCTGAGCACAATCTTTCTGGTTTCGGCTTGCGGCAACAATTCCAAGCAGACGGAGAATGAGGATGGCAAGAAGGAGCAGATCGATGTGAAGGAAGTGATACTCCCTCACCTCGGCGACGGTTATGGCTGGGAGGTACCTTTCATGCATCAATACCGCATGCCGCTTCCGGTAATTGTCCGCGCTGAGGACAAGACATGGCATTGCTTCTCGTCGGCCAAGCTGACAATGCTTGCAGTCGAGAATGGAAGTTCGGCCGGGAAGTCGCACAAATCGGAACTTGTGCCGGTTCCCTACACCATAGAGAAGGACGGCAAGAGCTATACATTTGTGCTTGCCGAGGGTGGCAGCCATTCAGGCAAGGTTGTGCAACTCTTCCCACTCGAGAAGGGCGAGCTTAAGAAAGCCAAGGCGGCTGTGGATGAGGCTTCCAAGAAGGACGGTCTCAAACTTGAGAACGGAAAGCCAGAATTGCCGGTCTACGCTGAAGGTTACATATACGTGCCCGAAAATGAGCAGGACGGGGTAAAGGGCGGATATTACCGCGAGTACAAACCGCTCGATCTCTCGATCACAAAGAATGTGCTTGCGCTCTTCATCACCGTAATAGTGGTGCTTCTGATGCTGATTCCGCTCGCGCGCTTCTACAAGCGCAAGGGATTCAAGGCTCCGCGCAAGGGTATGGGT
>SFOK01000014.1 GCA_004552395.1 Bacteroidales bacterium
TCTTCCGGTTGCTCTTTTTTTCATGCCCTTTCGCAAGCGAATCCGACCTCGCTCGGTCGGCGCCCCGTCTCGATCCGACTTCTCGATTCGGGGATTTCGAATGTTAACAAAGGATAATTAACATTCGTTTGACCTCGTGTATTGTTAAATAGTGCTAATTTAGAGAAAAAATAATATGTTTTTTAACCATGTTTTAAAAAATATATCTACCTTTGCATCGAGTTTTTCATGGTATTAGATTTTAAGGTTAACACAATGGATTGGTTGTCGTGATGACAATCAATTTTTTTATGCCCCTACGCCAACCTTTTCCGACCCCGCCTCCACGCAAAAAACCGCCGCCCCTCGTAACCCGAAAGACGGCAGAAATTCCTAAAAAAGCTCGCAGCCTAAAAAATCGCCGAAAGAAGCACTATCAGGATAAGCGCCGGCGCTATATAGCGCAGAATGAAACGCACCGTAGGATAAAGGCGTGCGCGCACCGTCCCGTGATTCGTGAGCTGATCCTTAAGCAATGTGGGAGGCGCGAACCAGCCGATATAAAGGCACGTGAGAATCGAGACCACAGGAAGCATATAATTGGTAGCCACCGTGTCGAGCAGGTCGAAGATGCTGAGCGAGCAGACGGTCCAGTCCTTCAGAGCGCCGAAGGAGAGTGTGCAGATGCCGCTGAGCACGAAGAGCGGCAGCATCACTATGAGAGTGGCGGCTGTGCGCCCCTTGTGGAAACGGTCCTGGATGAAGCGCACCGACACCTCAGAGATCGAGATTGTGGACGTGAGAGCGGCCACAAGCAGCGAGAGGAAGAAGAGTATCGACCAGAACTGTGTGGCGCCGAGATGGACAAACACCTCCGGGAGAGTCACAAACACGAGAGTGGTCCCTTCGAGCTGCGCGTCGGTGAGGCCGAAACTCGTGATCGAAGGGAATATGATGAAGCCCATGAGCATGGCCACAGCCAGGTCGAGCAGCGATACAGTCACTGCCGTCTTGCCAAGATTCACATTGTGAGGATAATAGGCCGAGTAAGTGATCAGTATGCCCATACCCAGCGAGAGCGAGAAGAAGGCCTGACCGAGAGCATTGACAAAGACTCCCGGCGTGATCTTGGAGAAATCCGGGCTGAGAAAGAACCTCACGCCATCGCCCGCTCCGGGCAGCGTACAGGCCACCGCAGCGAAGATGAGCAGCAGCACGAACAGCAGCGGCATCAGTATGTTGGATACCTTCTCTATCCCTTTCCTCACGCCCAGAAGCAGCACGCCTATGTTGATGACTATCATTATGTAAGTACAGAGAAGCGGGCCCTCGGTGCCGCATATGTATTCCTGCATACGCGCCGCGAAATCCTTTTCGAGTGCGGCATCCGAGGCCGCCTGCGTCGACTCGTAGAGGCCGCCCGTGAGCGACTGCCACAGATACTCGAGCGTCCAGCCCGACACCACCATATAGAAGCAGATGATCATGTAGGAAGCCACGATGGCCAGACCGCCCGTTATCCACCACTTGCTCCGCGGCGAGAAACGGCGGAACACACCCGCTGCGTCGCTCTGACCGCCGCGGCCGAGCGAGAACTCGGCGAGCATGACCGGTATGCCGAGCACAAGCACACACGCCACATACACAAGCAGAAACGCGGCGCCACCGTTGGCCTGAGTCTCGGCCGGGAAACGCCAGATGTTACCGAGTCCGACAGCCGAACCGACAGTGGCGGCAATCAGGCCCAGACGGGTTCCGAATTTATTGTTATTGTGAGCCATAATCGTAGCGGAGAGGGGGGCTAAGAGTCGTTCAGCAAGCTCTGAATGGGCAGGGCGTTGCCGGGCCGCGGCCGTGCGGCGGGAAGGTAACGACGCCCTTGAAAACGCAAAGATAATAAAAAAACTCAACCCGACAATCCAAAAGTTCGGCTTTTTCCGTCACTCCCTGAAAATTTGCTATCCCGAACGGTTCTCGAGGGGTCTCTTGGGGATGCTCCCTGATCGCATCGGCAGCGGAATTTGCTTTTAGAAGTAATTCTATTAACTTTGCAAAATGTTTCCCACCGCCGGCGGAAAGCGAAGCTGGGCGGCATCATTTTCTCAAGCAAGCTAAGTTAAACAACTTGTTTTCAAAGCAAGACGATCCGTTTCTTAAGCAAATAAATCGTTTCCCTAAGTATTCAAATCATTTTCAACATATATCACATGAGACTCAATTACCTCAAAATCTGTGCTCCGGCACTCCTGAGCCTGTGCGCATTTCCGGCTTTTGCCGAAGCACCCGCCGGCTATGAGCTCGTATGGAGCGACGAATTCAACACGGGCGATCAGCTCGACGCCACGAAATGGCAGTGGGAAGACTGGGCCGCCGGCCATGTCAACCACGAGAAACAGACCTACAAGCCCGGCACCGAGCTTATCGACGGCAAACACACCACCGAACTCAAGGACGGCAGCTTGGTGATCAACTGCTTCAAAGGGAGCGACGGCAAGTATTATTCCGGCCGTATCAACGCCCAGAGCGGCAGCTCTGTGAACGGATGGCGCTACGGCTACATCGAGGCACGCATCAAGCTCCCCAAGGGCAAAGGCACATGGCCCGCTTTCTGGATGATGCCCTCCGGTGTGGACTGGTCATCGGAGACATGGCCCACCTGCGGCGAGATCGACATCATGGAGGAGGTCGGTGTGGACCCCAACCAGACCTCGTCGAGCCTTCACGCCATTGGCCACAACCACACGAACGGCACTCAGGTCACCGCCGCGCGCTTCACTGAAGGCGCCGAGGACGATTATCACATCTACGCCATAGAGTGGAACAATAACCGTATCACCACCTATGTGGACGGTCAGGTGCTCCTCAACTACACCAACGACCACAAAGGCTACGTGAACTGGCCCTACGACAAGCCTTACTACATCATCCTCAACCTGGCCTGGGGCGGCGACTGGGGCGGCTATGCCGGCACCGACGACTCCGCACTCCCCACAGCTATGCTCGTGGACTATGTGCGTGTTTACCAGAAGACGCTCCCTGAGATGGCCGCCGACGGCTCCGGCGCGGCTTATATCATGGGCTCCTACCGCATAGTGGGCACCGACGGCTTCGTCCCCTCCGCGAGCTACTGGGACTGGGACCAGAACGTGATCCCGATGAAGACCGAGGGTAAGAAACACACATTTGAGTTCACCGTCGACAAGAACCTCCGCAAGGACGGCGCCAACTTCAAATTCTTCGCCGCGCCGCGTCTCGACGACAGCAAAGGCTTCACCGCCTCAGAAGGCACATATCATGTGACCATGACCGAGAACCCCTACCTCTATGTCGACACCAAGGAGGACGGCAACATCAAGCTCAAGGACGGTGCACCGGTCAATGCCGGCGACATCCTCACCGTGACACTCGACTGCTCGGCCGGTCCGAACGCCGCCGTAGCTTCCGTGGAGTATCGCGAGGCTGAGCCCGTTCCCGCCACCGACGGCATCTGGATCATCGGCGCCAAAGGCTCGATTGGCGCCACAGGCTACACTCCCGGCGACACCGGCTGGAGCCCCGATTACAACATCGAGATGAAGAAAGACGGCGATGTGTTCACCCACACATTCGTAGTGGGCCAGACACTGAATCCCTCTTTCGTCAACTTCAAATTCTTCGGCCAGCCCGGATGGGGCATCGAGTTCTGCGACAACAATTCCGACTATCTGATCAGCTCACAGAGCGACATCTTCGGCATCGGCAAAGGCAACGACGGCCACGACAACGGCAATGTATATCTGAAGAGCGGCGAGACACTCCGCGACGGCGACATCGTGAACGTGAAAGTGGACTGCACAGCCGGCTACAACAAAGCGGTGCTCACAACCTCAGGCACTTACACCGCATCGGCAGGTCTCGTACCGGCTGAGAACCGCGCCGGGAAGATCTACAACCTCCAGGGCTTCCCCATCGGGAAAGTGACCGAGAGCGGCATCTACATCGTAGACGGTCAGAAGGTCTATATCTCCAAGTAAATCACTGACCTGTAAGCAATATACCTGCAGGGGCGAAGGAGCCGACGGCTTCGTTCGCCTCTGTTTTTTTGTGCGTCTGAATATCGAAAAGGGGCAGGGAGTTGGAGGTCAGGGCTTCATGGCGGGGTGAGCGGCAAGGAATTCGCGCAGGATCCGGTCGGTCTCGCGCTCGAAGTCGGTCTGCGCCGGAGAGCCGTCGGCCGGAGCCAGACGCCTATGGTCGAGACGTTTGCGCAGCCGTGCGCCTTGCTCCAGAAGCTGCCGCGAGGGCTCCGTGAGGTATGTGGCGCAAAACTTATCCCAGATATACTCCACAGCCTGCTGCGAGGGGTGCACCATATCATCGGCATAGAAACGGTAGTCGCGCAAGTCATCCGTAAGCAGCTCGTAGGCAGGGAAATACTCCGTATCCGGGAGCGCTGTGAGCCTTTCCACAGCGAGATGAAGCGTGGCCTTGGAGAGTGTGTTGTTGCGCACCGAGGGACGCAGATGCCGCACCGGACTCACCGTGAAGATGAACTTAACGTCCGGATTCAGGCGGCGCAGGTCGGCCATAAGGTCGGTCCAGAGCGCCTCAATCTCGTCGACCGAAGCCATGCGGGTACGGAAACGGTCCTGAGGCACCTTGTGGCAGTTGCCGACCACACGGCCGCTGTCGGCCAGTCCGTAGAGGAAAGCCGTTCCGAAGGTCACCACGACAGCCGACGCTCTGAGCAACGCATTGCGGAGCGCGGCGAACGCCTCGTCGGCGAGTGCCTCAGCCTCCTGCCGTGTCAGGGCCGTGAAGGATGTGGGGAGCAGCCAGTTGCGCCAGAGCCCGTCGTGGAGGAAATACTCCGTGTCGGGGCAGCGGCCGCTGAGGGCCGTGCGAATCACTCTCGCGATCGAGAACGGGTTATACTGTATGCCGCAAGGGTTCAGGTCGGCATCCCAGAGCGAGGAGCGCATCATGCGGCCGATATTTTCCACGAAGCAGGAGCCTAACAGAAGGACCGGACGCTCGGGCGAGAGGCTGAACGAGGTGGCTGCGGGTGTTACTTCGGTTCGAAACTTCATCGGAAATCAGTGAAGAGTGAGTAGAGGGTAGTGAGTAGTGAGATGAGTAGTGTGCAGTAAGTAGTGAGCAGTTCGGGAGGATATTACCGGCGGTGGCGGAAGGCTTTGTTGTAGCGGCCCGAGGCGGAAACGGCGCCCGAGTTGCTGCGGGAATGTTGCTGCGCCGGGGTTTTCTGTGCCACGGAGTCGGCAGCCTCTCTGGCTTGGGCCGAGGCCTCCATGGTGATCTCCATGAGCTGACCCGGTTCGCCCGTATAGTCAGCGGCAAGTTTCGACTCTACGGTGAGACGCCCTTTGCCGAAGTCGAACACGCTCACACGTTTCTCGTCCGTCTTCCGGTCATCGACAAGTTCGAGGCTTTCGCCCTCGCTCAGCTGAAGGGCGCCGGCCAGATACTCCACAAGTTCTTCGGGGAGCAGGTCGCCCGTGTTCATGTTGCGGATACGCACCATCGAGGGGGAGAGCACATCGATCTCCCACTCGCCCGGAAGCCCCTCCACATCGGTGAAGAGCGGCATGCCGGAGCCGTCGGTGAGCACACCCTTGAAGGCGTAATCGGCGCTGTCGATACGGTCGCCCGTGTTGATAGCGTCGGCCACACTGCGGACAGTCATGGCAATATCGTTTTCGGCCACGTACTCGTCCTCGTCGGGCAAGTCCGTGGATTCGGTCACTTCAGGCTGAGATTTGACGGAATCGGCCGCCGGGTCGCCGCTTTCAAAGCGTCGGCATCCTACGACAGCTATCGTGATGACAGCACCTGATATTAATATTCCCTTTGTGCGCATTACTTTTCGGAAGCGAAACCTTCCCCTCAAATCCGTAAAAGCGGCCTCAGCCAGGTCTGTAAACAGCTGCAGATTAACCATATACCGTTTTAGATTAATCCGGTGGCAACTGCTGTGTGTCGGATCAGAACAAGGCTGACAGCGGCTGCCGGCGTGCGCCGGCTCACAGATATTAACGCTTTTGCGAGCACGAAGTTAGATATTCCCGATTATTTTTCCAAACAAAAATTAACAATTTTTTGATTCCGCCCTTTCAAACCCTTTTCCGGGCCCTGGTCTGACGGGTCCGAATTGTCCGAATTGTCCGACTTGTCCGACCTGTCTGACTGACCCGGCGCTATTCCTGCTCCTCATCCTGCGGGATATAGACATAGGCTCCGAGGGTCGGATTGCCCGCGGCGCCGCGGCGCTGGCCGTCCATATCGTAGAGGTTCAGAGCGTTGAGGTACTGCGGGTTGCCCGCGTTTATAGCCGGGGAGTCAGGCCGCAGTCTGTAGTTGAAGATATACTTCTCCCTTTCGGTGTAGAAGAGCGGGTCCTGATCCCAGAGGCAGTCCACGAAATGCTCGTCGTTCTCGCCCTCCGACTTGAGCAGCACATTGTAGAGATACACATCCGTGGCGTCGAGCGAGGGCCGATTTATGTCGGCCGTCATGCCGTAGACTATACAGTTCTCGAAACGGGCTTGCATGTAGGGGTTCACAGCCGGGTCGACGGGCGAATCCTCGTCCTCGCCGCCTATATGGTAGAGGCCCAGGATAGGCTCGAAGCGGCCCGAGAAGAGGTAATAGTTCGAGAAAGTGCACTGGCTGAAGATATGCGAGCCGCCCGTGAGACTCACCACATTGTCGGCTGCCTCGGAGAATACGCATCCGTAGGCTTCGGTACGGGTATAGGCCGAAGTGAAGGCGTTGCCCTGCGAATTGTGTAACCAGCTGTTCTCGAGCAGGAGCTTGCGGTCGGCGAGGTTGCCGCACGAGTCGAGCACGAGCCCTTCGACCGTGGAACGCATATTCACGTAAGCCATCTCGTTGCCGAACGATTCCGCGCCTATGCGGACACCCTTCCACTGTCCGGCCATGATATCGTAGCTCGCGTCGGGGAGCACATTGTCGAGACGGTCGCCGCGCATGTCTATCTTGTGGGAGGCATCGCCGCGGGCCTTCAGAGTGCCGTTCACAGTGAGTGAGGCCTTGTCGTGGAAAAGGAGTTTGGCTCCCGGCTCCACAGTAAGTGTGGCGCCCTTCTCCACCACCATGCTGTCCGATATCACGTAGGGCAGATCGGCCGTGAGGGTCATGTCGGAGCTGACCTTCAGCCCTTTGAGACGCTTCACATTCTGGCCGTAAGCCTCGAGAAGCACACTCTGCCGGTTGCCGTTGGTGACGAACTCCAGCTCATCCTCCATCAGGTAAGGCTCCTTCTGGGCCGTCTCCGGAAGCAGACACTCCACAAAGACGTAGATCGAATCCTCGCCTCGTATCTCCACATTGCTGAACGAGGTGCCGCTCTGACCGTCGACATTGATCTGAAAATGGGCATCGCCCCCCTTGACCGCAATCGAGGATATACTGACAGCCTTCTTGCCGCGGTTGAAGACGAGCAGACGGGCCGTGGGAGTACCCTGCCCGGTGAAGACAGTGTCGAAGCTGACCGTGTCGCGCGAGAAAGAGAGGCGGGCCGAGGGAGAGGTGGTGATATCGTCGTCGATACATGACGAGAGCGCGAAGGCGGCCGCCACAGCGACGAGGAGCAGTGAGAGTATATGGCGCATAATCGTAAGCGTGTTTACAGTTAATAAATAACGCAGAAAAGCGCTCTCTTATTATAAAGCAGAGGCGGGGTTAAGCAATAAGGAGCGCGGCGCGGGCGTTATTGAGATATAACAAACAACCGATGAAATATTTCATTGTAGCGGGCGAGGCATCGGGCGACCTGCACGCCTCCCGTCTTATAGAATCGATCCGGAAAGAGGACCCCGAAGCGGAATTCCGTTTCCTGGGCGGCGACCTAATGACCCGGGCGGCCGGAAGCCGTCCGCTGATCCACTACGAAGAGATGAATGTGATGGGATTCAGCGAGGTGCTTCGCCACCTGCCGCGAATACTGCGGCAGATGCGTCAGGCCCGCGAAATGATACTCTCCTACCGGCCCGACGCGCTCATCCTCGTGGACTATCCGAGCTTCAACCTGAAGTTGGCCAAGTCTGCCCACAAGGCCGGCATACCTGTGCACTATTTCATATCGCCGAAGATATGGGCCTGGAAAGAACACCGCATCAAGGCGATACGCAAATATGTGGACGCCATGTACTCGATCCTCCCCTTCGAGGTGGAGTTCTACCGCAAGCGCAACTACGAAGTGACGTATGTAGGCAACCCGACCGTGGAGGAGATGCGCGAGATCATCACCCGCATACCGACACGCGAGCACTATCTGTCGCGCCAGGGTATCGACGACCGTCGGCCCGTGATAGCGCTGCTTCCCGGCTCCCGTCGCGGCGAGGTGCGCAACAACCTGCCGCTGATGATCGAGGCCGCCAAACGCTTCCCCGACTTCCAGTATATAGTCGGTGCCGCGCCGTCGGTGCCGCTCAAGTTCTACCGCGAGGTGGCTCAGGATCCCGGCCTTCATGTGGTGTTCGGGAGCACAAATCTGCTCGCGAAGGAGTCGGCCGCGGCGCTCGTGACGTCGGGCACAGCCACACTGGAGACGGCCCTTCTCGGCGTGCCGCAGGTGGTCTGCTACCGCGCCAACGGCAAGAGAATCTCCTACAAGGTGATGGAACGTCTGCTGAAGGTGCGCTACGTCTCGCTGCCCAACCTGATAGCCGACCGCGAGGTAGTGCCCGAGCTGCTTGTGCATAAATGCACGGTCGACAATATCTGCGAATCGCTCTCGCCGCTTCTGCAGCCGTCGCCGCAGCGCGACGCACAGCTCGCCGGATACAGGGAGATATCTGCCCGTCTCGGCACAGACTCCGCACCGGCCCGCGCCGGCCGTCTGATTGTGGAGTCGCTGCAGAAAGAGAAAGCCAACACCTGAAACCTAACCCCCTCACACCTAACTACTCACTCATAACTCCTAACTCCTAACTCCTAATTCATTTCCGACCATGAAATCTTTACTTCAGATAGCTGCAACAGCACTTCTCATAACCGGCGGCGCAGCCTGCGCCTTAGCCGCCTCTCAACCCAAAGTTATAGCCCACCGCGGCTACTGGGACTCGCCCGGATCGGCGCAAAACTCCATTCGCGCCCTGGTAAAAGCCGACTCCATAGGTTGCTACGCCTCGGAATTCGACGTGTGGCTCACGGCAGACTCTGTGGCAGTGGTGAACCATGACCCGGAGTTCAACGGTGTGCACATAGAGTCGTCGACAGCGGCCGAAGTGACTGCGCTCAAGCTCGCCAACGGAGAGAACCTCCCCACGCTCGAGGAGTACCTCACAGCGGCTGAACCGCTCGGCATACGGTTGGTGCTCGAGCTGAAGGCCCACGACTCGCTCTCGCACGAGCGTCTCGCCATCAGCAAGATACTTGAGGCGGTGGACCGCCACGGGCTCGGCGACCGCACCGACTATATCACATTCTCGCCCACAGCCTTCGCCACATTAGTCCGCGAGGCTCCCGCGCCCGCCAAGGTCTATTACCTGACCGGTAACATGATACCGGCGCAGGTGAAGTTCCTCGGCGGCGCCGGAATAGACTATTCGTTCGGCGACATAAGCAAGCATCCAGAGTGGATGAAGGAGGCCCACGACCTCGGTCTTGAGGTCAACATCTGGACAGTCAACAAAGAGGCCGACATGCGCCGCTGCATAGAGGATGGCGCCGACTATATCACCACCAACGACCCCGAGACACTCTTCAATCTTCTGCGCGAACGAAAGTAGCCGCCAAGTCGTTTTCAGAATATGAAACGACTCCCTTTGGCCATAATTATATCGCTCGTCGCCGCCATGGGCTGCGCCGCCGGCCCCACGCCGCTGCAGGCGCTCTCAGGCCGCCAAGGCTACGGCGAGAGCCACAACTGCATACAGGACCCCGGAGCGCAAGCCGGGGCCTACGTCTATATGGGCACTTCTGTGGGCTACGAGGCTCCCGACGCACCGATAGCCGTGCCCGATTCGCTGCAGATCCTGTTCGTCAACTATGTTGGGCGCCATGGCTCGCGCTTCATCTCGAAGCCTGACTACACACGCAAGCTCAGCAAATACCTCAGGGATGCCGGAGAGCTGACGCCCGTGGGCCGGAGGGCTCTGCGTATGTGCGCCGTGGTGGACTCGGTCACCGGAGACCGCTGGGGGCTTCTCGACGATCTCGGACGCCGCGAGCTGTCCGGCATAGGCGAGCGCATGAGCAAGGCATACGCGCCGCTGCTCGATCTCCGCGACAGCCTGCTTGCCGAGACGTCGACAGTGCCCCGCTGCATGATGAGCGCCTCGGAGTTGACCCACGCCATGCTGCGCTGCAAGCCGACGATTGAGCTGCGTCTCGGAAGCGGCGACCGTTTCTCGTCTCTGCTCCGCGGCTTCTCCACCGACAAGGCTTACAGACGCTACGTGAAGGAGGGAAGCTGGAAACCGGTTCTCGATGCTTACCGGGACACCGTTTGCCCCACGGCCGCGGCCCTGCGGCTCACCGCCAAAGGATCAGCCCTTCTCGAGAAGCTCGGCCGCGACTGTCTGCGCCGCGGTGTGCAGGACTCCGGCGCAGGACTCGAGGCGGCTTTGGCCGACACACTCGCCCGCGAATGGCCAGCGGAGTGGAGCCGGATCTCCGGCCTGACAAAGGCGCAGGCCATAGATATCGCCCAAAAGCTCTACAAGGTAGTCTCCGGATCGTTTGCCATGGGCTACTCCGATTATACGCTGACGGCCGCCTGCGACTGGCGCCTCTTTTTCACGACCTTAGAGCTCTACGATCTTTGGGCCTGCTCCGACCTCGACCGCTATCTGCACTACAGCAACTCAGGTCTCAGCGATGCGCCCTCAGGGACTGCCCGCACCCTCTTAGGCGACTTGACAGCGACGCTGCGCAAGGCCGCGGAGCCGGATTACAACGGCCCGGCTGTCATTGTGCGCCTGGGCCATGCCGAGACACTCATGCCGCTCTATTCGCTCATGCAAATGCCCGGCGCCTCGCTCAACACTTCCGACTGGAACAGTGTGCCGGAGCGGTGGCTCGACTTTGAGATTGTGCCTATGGCCGCCAACCTGCAGATGGTGCTGGCGCGCAGCCACACTTCGGGACGCCTCTACCTGCTGCAGTATCGCAACGAACTCCCCGTCGCGGCTCCCGAGCCTCTCGAAGAGGCGCTCTCCCGCTATGAGAGACTGCTGAAGTAATCCGTGGCACCGGGCCGGGGATCGGAAATGTCAGCGAAGTAGCGGCATCATTGCCGGATTTTCAGCATTTTTAGCACAACGCGGAGGTGCCCGATTTGGCGCTTGCACGGATTTTCACTAATTTTGTGGTCGTAACGGTCCGGTACGCTGTCCCGCTCCGACGAATAATCACTAACGAATCACACACAAACAGAAATGGCAACAAACAACAACGCTCCCCAGGGGAACAAGAATCAGCTCCAGATACAGCTCAAGCCCGAAATAGCCGACGGCAAATACTCGAACCTGGCCATGATAGGCCACGGCCCCAACGAGTTCCTGATCGACTTCATATTCGCAGCCCCCGGCATGCCCCAGGCTCCGGTTGTAAGCCGCATCGTGATGACTCCCGAGAACGCCAAGCAGCTCATGTTCGCCCTCACCGACAATGTGAACAAGTACGAAAGCATGTTCGGCGAGATCAAGCAGCGCGCCCCCAAAGGCTCGATGCCTCCCATGGGCAACAACTGATAACCGTCGCATAAATCCGGTTAATATTTCCATAAGCTAAGTAACTCTTAAAAATTAGTTAATGGTAAAACAAAATATGTAACTCAGGATTCTGACACATCCTTGCTCGTCTTTTTTGCGCTTTGTCCGTTGGAGCTCAGTCATGTAGCCCGCTACACTCCTTCGCTCAACCGGCCAAATCACACAAAAATACTTCGCAATTATGTATCATCTAATTTTTGCGAGTTACTTAATTTCTTCGACTTACTTAATAATCCCGAAGCCGTGCTTTTCATCTACAATTCCCTCACCCGCCGCAAAGAGCCGTTCAAACCGATCCACGAAGGCCGCGTAGGCATGTATGTCTGCGGTCCGACCGTCTACGGCGACGCGCATCTGGGCCACGCCCGCCCCGCCATAACCTTCGACATACTGTTCCGCTACCTGCAGTCGCTCGGCTACAAGGTGCGCTATGTCCGCAACATCACGGATGTGGGCCATCTGGAACACGATGCCGACGAGGGTGAGGACAAGATAGCCAAGAAGGCACGTCTGGAGCAGCTGGAGCCCATGGAGATCGTGCAGCGTTATCTCACACGCTATCACCACGACATGGAGCTCCTCAATGTGCTCCCGCCCTCCATTGAGCCGCACGCTTCGGGCCACATCATAGAGCAGATCGAATACATAAAGCGCATCCTCGAGGCCGGCTACGCCTACGAGAGCCGGGGCTCGGTCTATTTCGATGTGGAGAAATATAACCGCGACTATCACTACGGCAAGCTGTCGGGCCGCAAGATCGAGGACCTCGACTCCAACACCCGCGCCCTCGACGGTCAGGACGAGAAGCGCAACCCGCTCGACTTCGCGCTCTGGAAGAAGGCCTCGCCATATCATATCATGCACTGGCCCTCGCCCTGGAGCGAAGGATTCCCGGGCTGGCACCTGGAGTGCAGCACCATGGGTACCAAGTATCTGGGCGAGCGCTTCGACATTCACGGCGGCGGTCTCGACCTCCTTTTCCCGCACCATGAGTGCGAGATAGCGCAGAGTGTGGCTGCCTGCGGCCACGAGGCTGTGAACTACTGGATGCACAACAACATGATCACCATCGAGGGTAAGAAGATGGGTAAATCCTACGGCAACTTCATCACCCTGGAGGAGTTCTTCAACGGCTCGCATCCGAAGCTGGAACGCGCCTACGCGCCCATGGTGATACGTTTCTTCATCCTTATGGCCCACTACCGCTCCACCGTGGATTTCAGCAACGCCGCCCTGCAGGCCGCCGAGAAGGCGCTGCAGAAAGTGAACGAGGCGTGGAACCGTCTGCGTTCGCTCAAGCCCGGCGCCGCTGACCCGGCCCTCGACCTCGCCAAGCTCGAGGAGCGCTGCAGCGAGGCTATGGACGACGACCTGAACACCCCGCAGGTGCTCGCCGCCATCTTCGAGGCCTGCAAGAGCATCAACGCGGCGGCCAACAGCGAGACCACCCTTTCCGAAGAACAGATCGCCGGTCTGGAGAAGATCTTCAGCCACTGGCTGTTCGATATCCTGGGCGTGCGCCTCGACTCCGCAGCTTCAGCTGCCGCAGGCGGCGAGGACGCCATGCAGCCGTACCGCGAGGCCGTGGACCTGCTCATGGAGATTCGCGGCAACGCTAAAGCCGCCAAAGACTGGACCACATCCGATCTGATACGCGACCGTCTGGCTCAGATAGGCTTCGATGTGAAGGACACCAAGAACGGTGTGGAGTGGTCGCTTAAATAGACCGCCGGTCTTACAATACACAAGAGAGAGAGACCCACGCCATGAACATACTGATAATCAACGGACCCAACCTGAATCTGCTCGGCGAGCGCGAGCCCGAAGTATACGGCTCGGCACCCTTCGAGAGTTATCTCGACGAGCTGGCCGATATATATCCTGCGGCCGACATACGTTTCTTCCAGAGCAATTCCGAGGGCGAGATTATCGACGCGCTTCATGCGGCCGGTGCGCTCAACCCCAACCTGAACCTGCGGGCCGCAAGCCTGACCACACGCATAGAGCCGGCTGACGGTATCATACTCAACGCCGGCGCCTATACCCACACCTCCTACGCCATAGCCGACGCCATAGCGGCCATACAAGTGCCTGTGGTCGAGGTGCATATATCAAACCCGGCGGCTCGCGAGGAGTTCCGGCGCAAGTCGGTGATCGCCCCGGTCTGCAAAGGAACCATAGCCGGATTCGGCCTCACATCTTACCGTCTCGCCATAGAGGCTTTCTTCTCGGCGCAGGAATGAAAGCGGAGATTGCCGACTATATTCTCGCCCGGTCGGGCCCGGAGCCGGAATGGCTTCGGAGCATCGACCACCGCACTCACCTGCGGCTGCTCAACCCGCGCATGTGCTCGGGCCATTACCAGGGAAGGTTGCTCAAACTGCTCACCGAGATGATACGTCCGCAGCGGGTGCTGGAGCTCGGCACCTACTCCGGTTATTCGGCGCTCTGCATAGCCGAGGGACTCGGCGAGAGCGCCCGGCTTCACACCGTTGAGATCAACGACGAGCTCTCCGATTTCATAGCCGATTCACTGGCCGGAGCTCCCGCGGAGATATCCGGCAAGATCGAGGTGCATTTCGGTGACGCGCTGAAGGTGATCCCGCAGCTCGGCGGCAGCTGGGACATGGTCTTCATGGACGCCGACAAACGCCTTTACAGCAGCTATATCGACCTGCTCCTGCCGCGCCTGGCACCCGGCGGATGGATCATAGCCGACAACACGCTCTGGGACGGCAATATACTCGACCCGGCCCACGACCGCGACCCGCAGACTCGCGCCATCCGCGCTTTCAACGACCGCGTTGCCGCCGACCCGCGCCTGCAGTCGCTCATCATCCCTCTGCGCGACGGCCTCACGCTCATAACCGCCGCCAAGTCCCTCTAAACCGTCGCCTTCCCCCCACACACGGCCGCAAAAAACGCTGCCCGGGGAGATGCCTCAGGCAGCGCAAATACTGTATCTTAAGTCTATTATCAGGGAATTCTATCCTTGAGCCGATAATCCGGAATGATCATCCGAAACTCAACAATCAGGGAAGATCATCCGTGATGCTCCGGACCTTGAAGGAGAGGAACATTCTGTAAAGTCCGAAGAGGCAGAGAGAGCATCCGATCCAGAGCCAGCCCAGGATTCCGCCGAGCAGAGGCACTGTGAGGAAATAGATGCCGGCCACGATTGTGAGGGCGAGCAGAATCACCATGAAGATTGTCCACCCAAGCGAATATCTGGAGAAGAAAAGCGCCTCGCTCACAGAGCAGATAGCCGAGACAAGCACCCAGATGCCCATGGCATAAGCGAAAGCTACGGCGAGTGTGGCTGCGGGCATGGTGAAGAGCCAGATTCCGCAGATGATCTCTATCAGACCGAGTGTGAGCGACCACCCCCAGTTGCCGTTTACCGAAGAATTGGTGTAGGCATAGCAGAGATTGAGCGCGCCGGCCACCGTGATGCAGCCTGCGAACACATAAGAGAAAACTTCCAGAGAGACGGCCGGAGCTATAAAGCACCATACGCCGAGGGCGATACAGAGAAGGCCGGTGATCAGAGGCACCCACCAGATTTTATGCAGGCGGCTGATCGTTTGTTGTGTCTGATTCATAGCAATAAATAATTTAGTTAGATTCCTTTTCTTTACCGGAATAGAGGAGAGTGTTTCAACCGGTTTGTTATCACTACAACGCCTTCCGCCGAAGTTAGTTCAGCGGAAGGCGCCATGATTTTGCATTAAGACAGTTTTTTCAGAGAGGGAAAGCCTCCTCCTTTTTTAAAGAGGGAAGACCTCTTCGCGGAGCCACTTGTCGAGCTCGGCGCTCCATTCCGGCTTATAGACGAACGAGTCGTTGAAGCTCCAGGCATGCGAGCCTACGGGATACACATGGAGCGACGACATGACGCCTGCCGCGGTCAGCGCCTCGAAATAGCCGAGCGAATTCTGCACGGGGACCAGGTCATCGTCGGCCGAGACGGCTATGAAGGCTTTCGGCGTATCTTTTGTCACCTGCTTCTCGTTGCTGAAAAGCTCTATGAGATCCTTCGAGGGGTTCTCTCCGAGCAGATTCTCGCGCGAACCGCCGTGGGAAGTGTATTTGTCCATAGTAATCACAGGATAAATAAGCACCTGAAAAGCCGGACGTGTCTCGGGCGACGAGTAATGAGTGGCCAGCGTGGAAGCCAAGTGGCCGCCTGCCGAGAAGCCCATGATACCGATCATGTCGGGGTTGAGGCCCCACTCGGAGGCGTGGGCGCGCATGATGCGCATGGCCTGCTCTGCGTCGGCGAGAGGCACCTCGTAGTGCCCCTTGTTCGGCATGCGGTAGCGAAGCACAGCGAAGGTAATGCCGCGCACATTCATCCACTGCGCGAGCTGATGCCCTTCGTGCCAGAGGGCCACGCCATAGTAACCGCCGCCGGGGCAGCTGATGAGGCCCGTGCCGTTGGGCTTGGCGGCCGGATAGACATAGAGGAGCGCCTCAGCCGTGTGACATTCCATCACACCCTCCTTCGTCTCGTCGGCTTTCGTGAAGCCGTTGTCGCAGGGAGCGCCGTCAGGCCAGAGAGGTATCACTATCGGATCTTCCGCACGGGAGGCGAAAGAAATTGCAAGCAGCAGCAAAAGGGTTGAGATTACTTTTTTCATGCCGTTTGATTGTCAGGTGGTTATAAAATATGATTATTCAGGTGTATTTTACGTTTTGAATTTTTTGAAAATCGGTGAATACAGCGGGACCATAAAGTTACTCATTTTGGCCGAAAACGCCAAATCCGCCCCCCAAAGCTTCCCTAAGCTTCCATAAGCCACATAAGCCACATAAGCTACATAAGCTACATAAGCCTCTTCCGTCCGGCGGCGCGAAAATAAAAAAACCCGGCATAAACAATTGCCGGCCCCGAATCGTTAATAAATATGAACGTCGCAGACCGGTCCTTTTTCCGACACAGAAAGCCGTCCTTTTCCCGGCTCAGACTGATGTTGTTAGCCATTTATAATCTTACCTGAAGCCTCATTTTTAATTCAATAAACTATGAAAAGATTTTTCCTCCGCGGCTTTATGCTGCTCTCCGTGGCGATGATGGCCCTGTGCGCTACCGCACAAGATAAAAAAGTCAAAGACCACACCACCCAGCCCGACCTCTTCTTCCTCACCGAAGGCGAGGCTCCCAACAGCCTCTATCTTCTCCCCGGACCTCCCGAAGGCGGATCTATCCTCTTCCTATACGATAAGGAACGCTATGACTGGGGCAAGCTCCAGCGCAAGACTCCGCGCGGAGATCAGGCCGCGAGCGATGCCAATGTGAGCGGCGACGGTGTACCCAAAGCGTTCTCCGAAGCCTTCGGCATAGAGATCACTCCCGAAAATACACCGGAGATTTACAAGCTCGTGCTCGGCATGCGCGAGGATGCCGGCGACCTTGCCACTCGCGAAGCCAAGAATTACTATAACCGCACACGTCCCTTCAGCTTCTTCGAGGAGGAGACCTGCAACCCCGCACAGCAGGCTGAACTCTCCACCAACGGTTCGTATCCTTCAGGCCACACATCCATAGGCTGGGCCACGGCACTCGTGCTCGCGGAGCTCAACCCCGACCGTCAGAATGAGATCCTCAAACGCGGCTACGAGATGGGCCAAAGCCGTGTGATCTGCGGCTACCATTTCCAGAGCGATGTGGACGCTGCCCGTCTTGTGGCAGCAGGCGTAGTTGCCCGCCTCCATGCCGACGAAGGTTTCCAGAAACAGCTTGAGAAAGCCCGCAAGGAATTCAACCGCCTCGAGAAAGAGGGTAAGGTGAAACCTTCAGATCTCGTGCTCACGAACGAGGCTATCATGGCCGACAAGATTTACAACGCTGAATAACCCTCTTCCACGGGCTAACGGCGCAGTCCGACCGGTTGCCGGAACGGAGAAGCCCTCCTGACAGAGGCGTTTCCGGCCTTGCATACGCTCCGGCTGCCGCCTGCGCCGGGAGTCCATCCCTTCGGGGTGTAAACCCGTAGAAGACGCGATATCAGGACCCTCTCTCATACAGTATTCTTACATACCGTATCTCTACATACGGTATTCTTACATACCGCATCCTCGCATACGGTATCTTTACATAGAGTATCCTTTGATAATCAGTCTTACCAATTCCTCATTGTTATGAAAAAATTATACCTCACAGTCTGCATGCTTGCTCCGTTAGCCGCCATGGCCAGCGAGGCACCGGCCGCCGCTCCCGCCACCGAGCCGGCCGAGACTTCAGCCGACGGCACTTCGGAAATCATGATTGCCGAAACACCCACAAAAGTGAAACTCATGATAGCGAGCGACGCCGCAGCCGCCGCAGAGCCCGACAACGTAGTAGTGATCCAGCCCACAGGCCGTATCCTTCTCGACGGTGCCATCTACGCCACCAACGATGACGAGTTCAAGGCCGGTGTCGCAATCCCCGACTTCCGCGCCGGCGTCAAATTCCGCTACGGCAAGTGGAAAGCCAAAGTCGACGTGGGCTATGCTTACGGCAAAGTAGGTATGAAAGATGTCTTCATGGAATACGATTTCACACCCAACTTTCTGATCAGGATGGGTAGCTTCATACACCAGTTCGGCCTTCAGAGCGCCACAAGCTCGTCGATGAAGGTCAGCATGGAGGAGCCTACCTCCAACGAGGCTTTCAACTTCTCGCGTATGCTCGGTGCAATGGCCGTCTACGACAAGGGCGACTTCTTCGGCACCCTCTCTCTCAATGTGGAGTCCGGTGCCATGAACTATCGCGCCAACGACATGGGCAAACAGGGCTGGGGCGGCCTCACACGTCTCGTCTGGCGCCCGCTCCACGACAACGGCTCCGTGGTGCAGGTCGGCTTCTCGTTTGCCGGTCAGAGTGCCACCTACAACGCCGACAAGGAGCTTAACCACCGCAGCGTGACCTTAGGTGCCAACTTCCCCACACGTGTGAACCGCGTCAGCGCAGTGGGCGCTCTGGTCACCGATGCCAGCAACACCATACGCTTCACTCCTGAGCTCCTCCTCAACTACGGCCGTGTGGCTCTCGAGACTCAGTATTACTTCCTGCAGGCCAACCGCCACAACGACCTTCCCGCCTACAAAGCATGGGGCGCCTACGGCATGATCCGCGGTCTCGCCATCGGCGACACTTACAAATACAGCCACGCCGACGCCGGTCTGGCCACACCTTCGCCCAAGTCGCTCGAGCTCGTGCTGCTCTATAACTACACCAACATGAGCTGCAAGGACGCCGGTATCTTCGGCGGCCGCATGAACGATATCTCGCTCACAGCCAACTGGTATATCAACAAATTCATGATCTGGCGTGTACGCGCCGGTTACAGCCACCGCTTCGACCGCGCCGGTATGCCCGACGTGAACCTCGGCGCCTTCCAGACCCGTCTGCAGGTTATCTTCTGACGATACTCCTTTTCTTAACTGACACTTATATTACCCGCGCGTGCGGAGCCTTCCGGGCCCCGCACGCTCTCTTTTCTGCTAAACCTAATTCGCATTGCGATTGTTTATCGTAGGTAAGCAGGCCCGACCCGGAGCCACGCGTCCGGCCGAACGCTTTCCCCGCCTCTGCTCAAGACCTCCAATCTTAAGCAATTCTCAGAAATTAGATGATATTAACTTTAACCGTAAGTCAAATAACTGCTTATGGAATCAAATTTCTATAAGCTAATTTCTTCGACTTACTTATGTAAAAACAATATTATGTAAAAACACTGTAAACTATGTCCTGGCTATTAGACACATTCCGCACGTACCCCTCTATTCCGATATTCCTCACAATCGGACTGGGATTTCTCATCGGGAAGCTTAAGTACAAAACGTTTTCATTGGGCACTGTCACCTCAGTGCTCCTTGTCGGCGTATTGGTGGGGCAGATGAACATCCCTATCGGGGCCCCGCTCAAATCGCTCTTCTTCCTCATCTTCCTCTTCGCGATCGGCTACAAGTGCGGACCGCAGTTCGCCTCTGCGCTTAAGGGCCAGGGCATCAAGCAGTTGATTTTCGCCTGTGTGGTCTGTGTGCTCTGCCTTGCGGTCACATGGGCGTGCGCCAAGATCATGAACTACAATTCCGCCGAGGCAGCCGGTCTCTTCGCCGGAGCGCAGACTATCTCGGCTGTGATCGGCATAGGCACCGACACCATCGGCACTCTCTCGCTCCCGCCGGATACCAAGAAGGCCATGATCGACCTTATCCCGGTCTGCTATGCCGTCACCTACGTGTTCGGCACGATAGGCTCGGCATGGGTTCTCGGCAACATAGGTCCCGCTCTTCTCGGCGGGCTCAAGAAAGTTAAGGCGCAGACCAAAGAACTTGAAGCTCAGCTGAATCATTCGGATTTCTCGGACGATCCCGCCTTCATCAACGGCAACCGTCCCATCCTCTTCCGCGCTTACAAAGTGACAGCCGACTCATTTGCCGCACCGATGACTGTGGCCGACATCGAGGCTCATTTCGAAAAAGAGGGCAAGCGAATCTTCGTGGAGCGAGTGCGCCGGGCCGACGGCACAATAGCAGACAGTTCTCCGGCACTTGAGGTGAAACAGGGCGACGAGATAGTGCTCAGCGGTCGCCACGAATTCATCGTTTCCGACGAGAGCTGGATCGGTCCTGAGATCAGCGATGCCAAACTCCTCTCCTTCCCCATGGAGAAGACCAGAGTGATGGTGATGAAGCGCACCGCCGGACTGACGGTGGACCGCCTGAGAGCCAAGCCTTTCATGTATGGCGTCATGATAGAGTCCATAAAACGTCAGGGCGGTGTCAGCATCCCGGTGCTTGCACAGACCGAGCTCATGCAGGGCGATATGCTTACCATTGTGGGTCTGCCTCAGGAAGTGAAACCGGCAGCCCGTGCCATAGGCGACGAGGTGCATCCCACCACCGTCACAGACATGGTATTCGTTTCGCTCGCGATTGCCATCGGTGCGCTTGTGGGCGCTCTGACCCTCAGGATCGGCGATGTACCCATCAGCCTCTCCACAAGTGGCGGCGCACTTATCGCCGGCCTCTTCTTCGGCTGGCTGCGCACCAAGCATCCATCCACAGGCATCATCCCCGACTCCTCGCTGTGGCTCATGAATAACCTCGGCCTGAATATGTTCATAGCCGTAATCGGCATCCAGTGCGGCCCCACATTCGTGTCGGGTATCGAGCAAGTGGGCGTCATGCTCTTTGTGATGGGTATTGTGGCCACAACGGTGCCGCTCCTCATAGCTATGTTCCTTGGCGCCAAGGTGTTCAAATTCCACCCGGCTATAAATCTGGGCTGCTGCGCCGGTGCGCGGACCACCACAGCCTCCCTGGGTGCCATCACCTCGTCACTCAACAGCTCGCTGCCGGCTATGGGCTACACCGTGACTTACGCTATCGGCAACACACTGCTTATTCTGATGGGTGTGGCCATGGTGCTCCTGTTCGTGTGACCTCTCCCTCTGAGACAACCTCCAATCCAAACCTACTTAATTTTTTAATATGGAAAGCAATAATCAAAAAACCGAAAGCCCCCGCTTCGAGAAAGAGCTTGAGACGATGAGTCCCTTCGAGATAAAATCGACCCTTATCAATATGGCCGAGAAAGATGCCCGGCAGAGCAGCGCCACATTCCTCAACGCCGGACGCGGCAACCCGGACTGGCTGCTCTCCTTCCCCCGCAAAGCCTTCTTCCTCCTTGGAGAATTTGCCGTATCAGAGGCGGAGCGCGTGATGCTCGACGAGCAGTGGGGCATAGCCACATCGCCGAAACGTGCCGGAGTAGACGAGCGCTTCCGCACATTCCTCGCCGCTCACAATGGTGAGAGAGGCGCCAAGGTGCTCAATCATATCTATCAGCACGCCACACAGGATCTGGGCGCTGACCCCGAAGAGTTCGTGTTTGAGCTTGTGGACGGTATTCTGGGCGACCACTACCCCACTCCGCCGCGTATCCTGAAGCATGTAGAGATAATCACACGCGAATATCTTCGTCTCGCCATGGGCGGCGGCGACGACAAGACACCCTACGACCTCTTCGCTACAGAGGGAAGCACCGCCGGCATGTGCTACACATTCGAGTCGCTGAAGCAGAATTTCCTCATGGAACCCGGCGACAAGATAGCTCTGCTCACACCTTGCTTCACACCTTACCTCGAGATTCCGGCTCTGGCGCAGTTCGGCCTCGATGTGGTGACTGTCAGCGCCAACAAGGTGGAGCGCAACGGCTACCATGACTGGCAGTATCCGAAAGAGGAGATCGACAAGCTGAGAGACCCGTCGATTAAGGCTGTCTGCATCACCAATCCGTCCAACCCACCAAGTGTCTGCCTGGCGCCCGAGGTACTCGACCAGCTCGTGGACGTGGTGAAGAAGGACAATCCGCAGCTCATGATTATCACCGACGATGTCTACGGTACTTTCGTGGAGAATTTCCGCTCGCTGATGTATGTGCTTCCTTACAATACGCTCTGTCTCTACTCATTCTCGAAATATTTCGGCGCCACAGGCTGGCGTCTGGCCGCCATGGCCCTGCGCAGCGACAAGAACGTGTTCGACGACCGCCTCGCGGCGCTTCCGAAAGAGAAAAAGGAGAAGCTGGCCAAGCGCTACGAAAGCCTCACCCTGGACCCCGACCATCTGAAATTCATAGACCGTCTCGTGGCCGACAGCCGTCTCGTTGGGCTGAACCATACGGCCGGCCTCTCCACACCGCAGCAGATTCAGATGCTGATCTTCGCAGCCTTTGCATATCTCCATGTGGAAGATCTGCAGCCCAGGCTTATCAAACTGATTCACACGCGCCTCAACAATCTCTGGAGCACCACCGGATTCAAGTTGCTGCCCGACCCCAACCGCGCCGGTTACTACAGCGAAATCGACATGATGATCTGGGCCACACAGATCTACGGCGCCGACTTCGCCAAATATCTCAACGACAATTATCAGCCGCTCGACTTCGTGATTCGTCTGGCTGAGCAGACCGCCATCGTGCTGCTCAACGGCGACGGATTCGACGGCCCGAAATGGTCGGTACGCGTATCGCTGGCCAACCTCGACTCTGATTCGTATCTGAAGATCGGCACCGCTATCCGCGGCATCCTCGATGAATACCACAATGAGTATCTGAAGTCGAAGAAGTAAGCGCACCGGACCGTATAAACAATAATCAGCGCCGCCTTCAGGGGCATTCGTGACCCCCGGGGCGGCGCTGACTTTTTATCTTCTGCCGAAGCTCGGTTTCTCTCTTTGCCGGACTATTTGCGGCGGGGCGCTATGTCGGATCCTTTGTCGAGGAAATGGCCGCCGGTGGATTTCACTATCTGCTCGTAGTATTCCTTGTTGTAGCCGGGGAATTCGGGATAGATGGGCATACCGTCAGCCGAGTAGATGAACTTATGGTTCTCGTCCACCTTCTTCATGTTGCCGTCCATGAAACGCACTAATAGGAACTGAGCTAAGTCGCGGTAGGAATCGGTGGCCTTCTTGGCGAAACCGGCGCACTCGGCGTTCACGGCCTCGCGGAAACCTGCCGGATTCTCCTTGAGCATAGCCACATAAGCTGCCTCCCTTTCGGGACGCGTGGACTGCATCTCCTTCTCGAGCGCGCCCTGCACGCGGCGTATGTCGGGTATCATCAGGTCGTAGCGGTGATATGCCTGATTGGCCACCCAGTTGTTCATCCAGAAGTTGGAATCTATCGAGAAAGTGTTCATGTCGCCGTTGCCGTGGGCTATCTCGCGCGGTATCTCGGTGAGCGAGCAGTACATCGGCATATACACGGTGAAGTCGGTATCGTCGGTACCGAACCAGAGCACCCCGCCTACCTCGTCGGGAAGGAAGTCGCGGCTCTGGCTCACGAAGCTCCAGCCGGTCTGCTGAGTGGCTATCGCGCGCTCGTGCATATACTTCTTGCCGTCCACCTCGTAGTCCATCGGACGCCAGCGGTAAGGCACATGATTCGGGCCCGCGCCTATGTCATTGTGCATGTCGAAGGGGGTGTCCTCGAAATGATCGCGCATACGCTCCTGCATCTCGGCCAGCGACACCTTGCGGTCGGGGAAGATATAGAGCGGCATCGGATCGGCCGATTCGCCGTTGCACCACGCGTAATATTTGTCGGCGTCCTTCGAGAAACGGCGGAAATAGCTCCACACGCGGGCATCGCATCCGCGCAGCGTGCCGTGGTCGAACACCTCGTATGTGTCTGCGAATGAGAAATCCTCGTCCTTGCCGTTGAAATAGCCTTTCTTGCGGGCGAAGGAGATAAGGTCCTTGCTGTAGCGCACATTCTCCTTGTCCTTGAGGTTCACCTTGCGGATGCGGGGCTGGTTGGCGTGGCCGGAAATAGCGCCGTCAGGTATGCGCACCGCTATCCACACGGCTCCTTTCTCGGCACCTTTGCCGATCATTTCCATGACCCAAACCTCGTTCTTGTCGGCGATCGAGAACGATTCGCCGCTCGAGGCATAGCCGTATTTATCCACAAGGCCGGTCATCACATCGATGGCCTCGCGGGCTGTCTTGGCGCGCTGCAGGGCTATGTACATAAGCGAGCCGTAGTCTATGATCGACTGGCCGGTGGTGTCGGCAAGCTCCTCGCGGCCGCCCCATGTGGACTCCGCTATCACGAGCTGGTGCTCGTTCATATTGCCCACGGTGCTGTAAGTATGCGGCACCTCGGGGATATCGCCCAAGTGTTTGCCCGTGTCCCATTCGATCACTTTGCGCATGGCGCCTTTGGGATGGTCGGCCGCAGGCTGGCGGTAAAGCTCGCCGTAGAGACTGTGGGAGTCGGCGGCGTAAGTCACCATGTTGGACCCGTCGGTAGTGGCTCCCTTTGTAGCGATAAGGTTGGTGCATGCGTCTGCCGTCTGCGCCCCGCCCAAAAGCGCCGCGGCAAGAGCCGTAAGCATAAATAATGATTTGTGTCTCATGAATCTATGTTGTAGGTTAGAAATTACAGTTCCTTAGGGTCTACACCCTCTAAACAGATAACGCTAAAAACGCGCAAAAATTATCGGCTCACCCCGAGGCTTGCGCAAAAAGAGCCGGAACTGACGCCCCGGCTCCGAACCTTTATTTCTTAGCGCAGTCACTACTTCATGTAGCTATTTCTTCGCGCCGTCATTATTTAGTGTAGATCACTTTCCTGCCAGATTGCAGATATATCTCTCCCTTGACAGGATTCAGCACCCTGCGTCCGTTGAGATCGTAGAGCGAATTGTCCTCCTGATTACGGGAATCGGAGATTATGCACTCCACACCCGATTCAGGCATATCCTCAACCGGCATCTCTAAGATTTGCATATCTTTCCATCCTTCGGCATTCCGGTATAATTCACGCGTCCCGATCGGGACACATAATATTCCTTGAGCCAAAGGATATCCATAGAATGGGTTGTCTTCCTTTTTATATTCCGGTCCGAAATCACATACAGGAGGTACCGAAGCCCTACTGTAGATGCAACATAGGTTATACAGATTCTTAAAGGCTCTTGCCCCGATTGTTTCTACACTTTCGGGAATTACAAGATCAACCATACCATCGGTGGCGACTTCGTAAAAAGCATCCTTGCCTATTGTGCGCAACGATACAGGAAGGGCTATTCTGTTTTCGAAAATATTGCAATAGAGAAAAGCGCTTTCTCCGATTTCCTCAAGCGATCCCGGCAATTTATCTACAGTCAGCCTATCACACTCCCAAAAGGCTTCATCGTCTATTTTGACAAGCCCCGATGGAAGATCGGCTTTTTTTAAATGCGAGCAATATTGGAATGCACCGGCTCCGATTTCTCTTAACCCTGTTGGAAAATATATCTCCTCAAGCTTCATACCACCTCCAAT
>SFOK01000104.1 GCA_004552395.1 Bacteroidales bacterium
CGAAGAAACGGATGTAATTATGCCCACAATGATTGAGAAGATCCGGGAACTCCCGCTGTTCATGGGGATTAGCCCGGAATCGATACAGCTTATACTTGAAAAACTCCCTCTTCATTTCCATAATGCCGAAGCGGGCGAGACTGTAATCAGGAAAGGTGAACAGATCGAAGTTCTCTCGTTTGTGATCTCAGGCTCTCTCAAGGTTGAGGGCGAGATTGAGCGGGGCAGAATCACCGTGTGCCAATGGGTCGGCGAGGGGTGTATGCTTTTCCCCGATTTCCTGTTCGGCTACGAGCGAAGGGCTCCCATGTCGGTAGTGGCCGCCGAGAAGTGCGGACTCCTCTGTGTAAGCAAACAATTGCTTGTGGAGCTTATTTCCGCCGACAGGTACTGTCTCGTGAATCTTCTCAATGATTTAAGCTACAAGGCTCAGGCACGTCTGCAATTTGGAGAGGATGCGGCCGACAACGAACCGCTCGCGCGTTTGCTGCGCCATATACTTGTGAATCTCACTTACCGGAGAGCCAGGCGTATAGAGATCGTGGCGAAGGACTACGACTTGCAGGCTATTTTGGGCATAGGGCCCGGGGAGCTTGCAGAGAGTCTCGAGAGGTTACGCAGGGAAAAGAAGATTGAATATTACGGCGATGTGATCAGCATCAATTGCCGCAAAGAATATTTCTGAAGGATCCTGTCTCTCTGTCAGACGAAATTGAGTATCTCCGAAGGTGTGCTGACTATATGGTCGGCGAAAGCTTTGCGCAGGTGGCTCACCGGGCTGAAACCCCATGTCACGCCCACATTCTCCACACATGCCCGCCGTGCCGTGTTTATGTCGACGGCCGAGTCGCCCACGTAAAGCACCTCGGATTTGGGCGTTGGGTGATCGTTGAGTATGGCGAAGACTATGGAGGGATCGGGCTTCACACTGCGCCCCTCGATCTGTCCCTGCACGGATACGAACGGAATGTCGGGGAAGAAATGGTTTATGATCTTGTTGACGGCTTCCTGATATTTGTTTGACGCCACCGCCACGGCAATGCCGCGGTTCGTGAGCTCGCGCAGAAGCTCCGGAATCTCGTCGTAAGGCTTGCTCGTGTCGGTGTTGTGTTTATCGTAGTGTTCTTTGAACACGGCCATGAGTTTCTCCACCTCCTCCGGCGAGGCGTCGGGTTGGGCGCGTTCAATGAGGCGTCTCACTCCGTTGCCTACCATGAAAGGGTAGGCCGTGAGCGAATGAGTGGGATACCCAAGGTGCTCGAGCGCATAGTTGCAGCTCACGCCCAGGTCGTTGATGGTGTTGAGGAGAGTGCCGTCGAGGTCGAATATCACAAGTTTTTTGCTCATAGTTTTGTTCGTTTCAATCGAAGAATTAACAGCTGCGGTGCGGGTAAGTTCACTCGGTCCGCGCTCAGAACGGGTAGCCGATCGAGAAGTGGAAGCTGTGGTCGCGGCCCCATCGGGGATGCACCAAAGGCCAGTGCTCGCTGTCTTCCGCCGGGTTGTGCGCTTTCATGCCCAGGTCGATGCGGATAAGGAAATAATCAAAGTTGAGACGCAGGCCCGCGCCGTACGACATGGCTATCTGATCTATGAAGGAGTTGAAATGGAACATGCCGCCGGGCTGATTCTCGTAGTTGTGGATGGTCCATATGTTGCCGGCGTCCACGAACAGAGCGCCTTCGAAGAACCAGAACAGTTTGGCGCGGTATTCAAGGCTCAGTATCAGGTTTATGTCGCCGCACTGATTGATGAATGACTGCACGCTCTGCTGCGAATTGTAGCTGCCCGGGCCGAGGGTGCGCACATCCCATCCTCTCACTCCGTTGGCACCGCCGCCGTAGAAACGCTTTTCGAAGGGGAGGATACGCGAGTTGCCGTAAGGATAGGCTATCCCGAATCCGGCTCGGAAAGCGAGCGTGTTGCGTATGTCGAAATTATGTGTGAAGCTGTACTCGGCTTCGCCCTTTACATACTGGGAATAGCGTATGCCGAACACCTTGTAGGGATCTTCTCTCAGATTGCCGCGGTGGCTGAAGATATTGTTGATGCCGTAGAGGAGGTTGCCGGCTGTCTCTATGCCCGCTCTGATTGTGGATACGTTGGTCTGATACCGCTCTCGCCAGGTGTTGAGCTGCCGACGCTTGGTGGTGTAGTAGAAGCGGTAGGCCATGCTCATGATGAAATGGTCCTCGTAGCTGTAGCGGAGCAGAGGATTGTCGGGCGCTATCTCGTCGAGGAAGGAGTCGGTGCTTTTGGGGAGATAGACATAGTTGATGTCGATCGGGGAGAAGCGGTGCGACATCCTTCCGCGCGGGTCGGTCCACTTGTAGCTCCACTCTCCGGCGGCGATGATACGAGTGTATTCGGGGCGCTCCTGATAGTTGAGCGAGATCTTGTACTCGGTGGAGGCGCGGATGCGGCGTTTGAAATCTGATGTGAGGAAGGGAGCTTTGAACTTGGGGTAGGTGAGGCTCACATCGGCCGAGTATTCCATGTAGCGGTCGTGGATAAAGCCGTCGAGATTGCCCGATATAGATTCGTAGGCGCCTCGCAGTTTGGCTGACAGTGTCTCGGATCCGTGGCCGATGTTGCGGTGCGAATAGGTGAATCCGGCGGCCACACCGAGGTCGCCCTCGGAGTTGGTGCCTTCGAGTTCGAGCGCTATGGACTGGGGCTTGCCGGGGGTGAGGAGCAGATAGGCGTCGAGCCATTCCTTGCCGTCGACTGTGGCCACGGGCACGAACTGTATGTTGAAGAAGTTTATGATCTCGAGTCGGCCGAACGCCTGATATGTGGCGTTTACGTCGCGTGAGCGGTAAGGCTCGCCGGGTGTCAGCCGGCAGTTCTCGGCTATGACCGACGGCTTCAGATAGTGGTCGCTGCTCCCGTAGTAGATGGTTATGTCGCCGGTGCTCACGGAGTCGGGCAGATGCACATCGGCAGGATTCGGCATCGAGGCGGGGTTATAGTTGGTGATCACCTTTACGGAGCGTAGATAATAGGGCGCGTGGGTGTCGATGACCACACCTCCGGTGCGGGGAGGATGCGGCGGGTTGATGGTGAGCGTGAGGTCCACATTGCGGCTCCCGGCTGTCGTGTCGGCGTTGAACGTGACGAACTCTTTGGTGAAAGCGTAGTAGCCGCGGTTCTTGAGCAGTGCCACCAGACGGTCGCGTTCGGCGTCGAGCATATTCCTGTCGAGAAGAGCTCCTTTGCGAAGGAGCGTGCGGTCCATGCGCGAGTTCACGATCTCGGCTATCGAGTCGTTGGGGAAACGCCACTCTATGCTGTCGATTATGTGAGGCGCGCCGGGACGCATGGTGTAGGTCACCTCGGTGCGCTTCTTGTCGAGTCGGGGAAAGGAGTCCACCTCCACTTTGGCACTCAGGTAACCTTTGTTCACCATCACCGTCTGCAATTGTTTGCGGGAGAGCTCCGTGAGTTCCGGGCTGAAGATCACGGGAGCCTCGCCCATCTTGCGCAGGAAGCGGTTGTACCATTTGGTGGTGTCGCTGCCGCTGAGGTTGTAGACACCGAGCTGCGACTTTATGCTCCAGAATATCTTGTGGTTGGGTTGCTGACGCAGATAGAGCCACATCTCTTCGCTGTCGAAATCGCCCAAAGTGTCGCCCTCCACATCGATGGTGACCTTGTCCAGCAGCAGAGAGCCGTCGGGCACATGCTTGGTCGCCGAGCAGCTCCAGAGCAGAGCGATGACCGGCAGAATCAGTGCGCAGCGAAGAATATTTTGGAGAATTCCTTTCATAGACGGGATTGCAAAATTACAAAAAAAACGCTAATTTTGCCCTATCCGAAAGCCGAAACATCAGCCCCTGGCCCCGCAAAAATCGCGGAAGAATCCCGGAGCTAAAGACAATTCACCTTAAGAAGCTATGCAACCGATTTTCAGCCGCTCATTTTTCCTCACCCCGGGTCTCTGCAACGCCCGCCGCGAATTGCCCGTGCCTCAGCTCGTCTCGCAGATCATTGAGACTGCCACCGAACACGCCAATCTGCTCGGCATCGGGTTTAAGAAGATGACCCCCATGCGGATAGGGTGGGTGCTCTCGCGACTCACACTGGAGATGCAGCGTTACCCCAAATTTAACGAACACTACACTGTCACGACGTGGGTGGAGAGCTGGAACCGCCATTTCTCTGTCCGCGATTTTGCGGTCACCGACGGCGAAGGACGCGAGATCGGCTACGCCCGCAGCATATGGATGGTGATAGACCTGGAGAGCCACGAGAACGTCGGCACAGGAGCACTGGAATGTCCGCCGGAGATCGTCACCACGACGCTCAGCTGCCCTATAGCGCGTCAGGCCAAGCATCCGGTCTTCGAGCCGGATCGGACAGCCGACTACACATTCCGCTACACCGACATAGATTTCTACCGCCACGTAAACACGGTCCGTTATGTGGAGCTGCTTCTGAATCAATTCCCTCTTGATCGCTATGACCATTACTATGTAGGCCGCCTTGAGATGGCCTTTCAGCGTGAAGCCCGTTTCGGCGAACAGGTACAGATCGGCATCCTGACCTCCCCATCGCAGCGCGAATCCCACAGCAGCGAAAAGGATCCGACCGCTCAGTCGACCTCATCCTCGCAGTGCGAATCGGAGATCCTCGAGAATATGGAGATAAAGCGCGGCAGCGATGCCATCCTCAACGCCCGCATTTTCTTCCGCCACTCCTGATTCCCCGTCCCTGATTCCCGATTGAAAATCCCATTAAATTGTAGGGACGCACGGCTCGTGCGTCCGGTTCCCTCATCGGTCGCATCCGTTACATAAGTTACATCTTTCGCGTCCGGTTCTCGCAAACCCGCCGGCCGCGCGCCGCCGGACGGCTCCTTCACCCTTACCCCTGCAAAATCGCGCATAAAAAAGCAGAGGACGATTCACATCGGCCTCTGCAGGGGAATTATGATTTGGTTGGGAATATTTGAGTCGCTTTAAACTGTCATTTCACTTTCAGGACCTGATCGGGTCTGATAGGTGAAGTCTCTTTAATGCCGTTCAGCTTGCAGAGTGTTTTTACCGATATACCGTTTTTGCGGGCTATTGACGCGAGTGTGTCGCCGCGCTTCACAGTGTATGAGGAACGTTCTGCCTGAGCGGTATATGTCTTTGCAGTGGCAGTAGTCTTGCTGCCATTGTGAGCCTTGGTGTAAGTCTTCTTGTTGAATGTGTAAGAGTCGGCGTGAAGGCGTCCGTTGGGATAATCCACAATAGCCGAGGGGTTGATTGCGTAGCCCATATAGCGGGTCTCGAAGTGGAGGTGAGGACCTGTGCTGCGGCCTGTGCTGCCGCCAAGGGCGATAGGCTGTCCGGCTTTTACAACCTGATCAGGCTTAACGAGGAATTTGTTGAGGTGGCCGTAAACGGTCTCAAGCTTGTTGGGATGGCGCAGTATTATATAGTTGCCATAGCCTTTGGCTTCGTAATTGGTCAGACGTACTTTACCGTCGAACGCGGCGTAGATAGTATCGTTGGAGCGGATATGGATATCCAGACCCTTGTGCATACGTCCGAATTTTTTGCGGTAGCCGTAAGGGGAAGTGACTGTGCGGGTCTTGGTAGGCATGGAGAAACCGCGGAGGCTGATCACATCAGTGGAGGGCACCTGAGCTTCGTTGAAGGGATTCACACGTTTGCTGTTCCATCCTTCGGTGTAGATGTCAATTTCGGGCTCGTATTCCTCGAAATCGAAGTCGATAAACTGCGATTTGGACAGGTTGATCTGTTCTTTGGCGTCGGTGGCTTTGGCTATCAGACCTTTGTGAGCTTTAGCGTGGGGATTCTTGGATTGGGCTGCGGCGCCGAAGGCCACGGCGGCCATAATCAGCGACGCAGTAAATATCTTCTTGAGTATCATCATAATCTTTTCATTTCAGGGGGCAGCTCCTTGTATAGCACCAAAGGAAAGAATGGGAGCGTTCCCTGCGAGGGGTAGGATAAATTTTGAAGTAAATCTAAATGTTATGCCTGTGTTTCTGTGCCTTGTCAACAGTGTCAGTCTGTACCAGACATTTTGGCAGGGCGTAGGAGCCGGGTTAGAGAAGGGCTTCGTCTGCAGAATAGAGGGATGCCATTGCCTGCGGAGTGTAGTCGAGGATCTCGCCTTTCTTGAAGAAACGTTCGAGTTCTATGCGGGCATTCTCCACAGAGTCGGAGGCGTGCACTATGTTGGCCTGATTGCTCATGGCAAAGTCGCCGCGGATAGTGCCGGGAGCTGCCTGACGGCCGTTGGTGACACCGACCATCTCACGGAAAACCCTGACGGCATCCACACCCTTGAGGCACATCACGATCACCGGAGAGGCTGTCATGGAAGATACAATCTGGGGGAAGAAAGGCTTGTCCACAAGGTGTGCGTAATGCTCGCGCAGGATTGCCTCATCGAGCTGCATCATTTTCATGCCGCAGATTATGAGACCACGGTCGAGAATTCTGCCTATGATTTTACCTGTCAGATTGCGTTCTATTGCCGAAGGTTTCAATATGGCAAGCGTCTGCTCCATCTCTTTAACAATTATTTAGATTTGCTTTTGCGTTTCTTC
>SFOK01000015.1 GCA_004552395.1 Bacteroidales bacterium
CGAAAACGGGGAGAAAGAGGGCGAAAACGGGGAGAAAGAGGGCGAAAGTGGGGAGAAGAGAGCGAAAGCGGGGAGATGGAGTGTGCGGGGAATTGCACACCCTTGGGGGCAGTGTGCAAAGGTGCTCATTAAGAGGCCAATATATCAGTCAGTTACGGGATTGTTGCACAAACCGGGCCGATTCGTGCAATTTGCTAAATTCAGTTAAAATATTGATAATAAAGCTGTTTAGGTTTGGAATTTGGATGGAATGTTGTTAACTTTGTAGTGCAAAACAGAATCGCAGGCCTCACGACACATCAAGTGTTAACCAATCTTTCCGAGGCCAAATCCAAAAATAACGCGGATAGTTTCCCGGCAGGACTTATGGAACGAGCCCTATCTATTCTTTTTATTTCCGCACAAAACGACAGCAGACTGATGAATCTCAAAACTGTAACCCTTACAATAATCGTAGCAATAGCAAGCATCTTCAGCGCACAGGCCGTGCAGCCCGCCAAATCGGCCCACGCGAGAGCTCATGAAAGCAGCCGCCGCCACATAGCCAAACAGTCCGATCCGCTCGATGCATCGCGTCTCTCTCACCGAGGCCCGTCGCCACATGGGCAAGCCTTACGTTCACGGCTCCAAGGGCCCCAAATCGTTTGACTGTTCCGGTTTCTCGAGCTACGTATTCAAGCAGTTCGGCTTCAAGCTGAGCCCCGCTTCGAGGATGCAGGCCACACAGGGCCAGCCCGTAGCCAAAGGGGATCTGCGCAAGGGTGACTTAGTATTCTTCACAAGCCGCAGCAGCGGCGGCGCAGTAGGCCATGTAGGCATAGTAGTGTCGGCCGACAACTCCACCGGCAAATTCAAATTCATACACGCCTCGATCAAGGGTGTGAAGATTTCCGAGAACGAAGGTTACTACAAATCGCGCTATCTGTTTGCCCGCCGCGTGATCAACTGATCCAACCTCTACCCTCTCGCCGCGCGAGCAACGAATCCGACCTCTACCCTTTTCACCATACAACATAGAAGAATTCCGGACAAGACTGCTGCCAAAAATTTCAATTGGCACTGAGTCTTGTCCTAAAACTTTATAGAGACTAACTGTACCGGTATCAGAATGGGCAATAGTATTGGCCTTTGCCGCGGGTGAAGCGTCTGAATTCAATGATGTGCTCCGGGCAGGCGTTGTAGCAAGCGCAACAGGATATGCACTTTTTGCCCCACTTCGGGTAAGCGGCGCGGATAAGACCGCAGTTATTCCCATCGCCCCGGTAGATAGTCTGTATCTTATCATCAGGCCGGGCCTCCTCCATCGTAATATTGTCGACCGGGCAGACCGAGACGCACCTTCCGCAGCAGATGCACTTATCCCTGTCGATCTTCCAGTGGCCGAAGCTCGTGCCCCATCTCCGGAACAGCGGATAGACCATGCCCGTCTTGAGCCGTGCCGCCGGGCCCTCGACACAATCCTCCGTCCGCACCTGTCCGCGAATCTGAGCCGCAATCTCATCGAGCCGCTTCGGGGCAGCCTCCAGCTTCCTTTGCGCGAGCTGCGGATCGTCGACAGAGAAACCCGGCAGCAGCACATAATCGTTGGGCATCTGCACACTCCATATCGCATCGAGGCTGAGACCACGCCGGGCAAGGGCCTTACGGAGCATCTGCGGCGCACGGCCCGTCTCGTCGCCACACGTCAGCACAGCGTAGATATAAGTGCCCCGGGCAGCCTCCGCGTCGAGACAATTGCGTATCCAGTACAGCACAACCGGCGGTATACCCCAGCTGTAGACCGGGCAGAAGAAGCCCGACACCTCCTTACTATCCACCGGATTCTCAGGCGGTTGCGGCATAGGGAGTTTACCCGCCTTCTGCAACATAGTGATCTGGCTCAGCCGACTATCCCGGCGCATAAAGAGGTCGCGGTCATCGCCCGTAGCAGTGGCGATATAAGAAGCCGCGTAGCGTGTGTTGCCTGTGCCTGAATACCAATAAATCATAGCGGGAATTTAAGTCATACACCCTTAAAACTTTGAGCCTCAGAGCGTGAAAATCTTGTAGATAAGTTCTCTGAAGAGCGGGAACTCCTTCTGCGCCGACCCTATGCCCTTGCTGCGGCAGTCGAACTCGCGCAGCGAGTGGATGATATCCATAGCCTTGCGGGCCGTATATAGCGGCATGGCCTTCTTGATGTCGCGCAGACGGTATACACTATTCACATTGAGCTGCTTCATCAGGCCGCGGTCCGAGCGGTCCGGCGAGTAGTAAGCCAGCATCAGGTTAGAAAAGAAATTGAAGATCAGCGGGAGAGTACGCTGCGTGGGATTCGCGTTAGGGTTCTGCTCGAAATAGGCCACAATCTGCTGCGCTTTGGTGTAGTTGCGCGCGGCGATAGCCGATATCAGTTCGAAGCTGTTGAAATCCTTGCTTATGCCTATGTTGCGCTCGATCGACTCCGGGGTGATGCGCCGCTCGCCCGAGGCGATCACGAGCTTCTCTATCTCCGAAAAGAGCCTCGACAGATCAGTGCCGATAGATGCGGCGAGCATATCCATGGACTTGTCGTCGATAGATATGCGGGCCTCCTTGCAGTGAGCGGCTATGACGCTGCGCAGATTATAATCGCGCACCTTCTCGCTCTGAAAGATCACCGCGCCGTTCTTCACAGCCTCCTTCACAAGCGCCGAGGTTCCGCTAAGCGACTCACCCTTATAGACGATCACGAAGACCGTGGAAGCCACCGGATGACCCGTATAGGCAGCCAGCTTGTTGAGCCGCGTCTTGGCATTAGCCATGGACTGGGCCTCCTTGAGCATGACGAGCTGATGATCAGCCATCACCGGGAAACGGCGGGCAGTGGAGATCACCGCGTCGAGATCGGCATCGTTGCCGTAGAACACCTGCTGGTCGAAGTCGCGCTCATCCTCCGCCACCACAGTATTGAGCAGCAGCTCGGCTATCTGATCGAGGAAATACGGCTCCTCTCCGCTGAGCAGATATATGGGCGCGAACTTACGCTTGCGTATGTCGGTGACCACCTGAGTGAACGTTTGCTGTGCATCGGCTTTCTTTGCCATAATCTCCTTGTATATGCAGTGTCAGAAGCCTCTTCGGCGCTGAATGTAGATGAAAGTGAGCAGCAGAACCAGCGATATGGCGGCTATCCAGGGGAAGCCCGAGGTCTCCACACCGATGGTCTCCACGTCCTGCACAGCCCCGCCGCGGTTGGCAATCCACTGCGAGACGATAGCTATGGTGTTGTTGAGCGCATGGGCTATGGCGGCCGTCCACACCGACCCGGTCCAGAGAAGCAGGTATCCGAAGAAAGCGCCGAGCAGCAGTCGCGGCACGAAGCCGAAGAATTGGAAATGCAGAAGGCTGAAGATGAAAGCTGCTAACCAGACCGCCAGATGACGGTTCACACCGTTGGTCAGAAAAATCCTCTGCAAGGCTCCGCGGAAGAAAAGCTCCTCGCAGAAACCGGTGAACACGCCCACCACAAGCACAGTGACAATCAGGCCGCCCACAGATGTGGACGAGAGCATCACCGAAGTGGCTTTAGCGGCGGCGTCTTCCGAAGCGCGGGCCCACTCGCCCACAGCCGACATCCAGTCCGGGAACTGCAGCTGCGAGTTATAATAGATCACCTCGTTGAGGAAAGGGAGACCGAGGATGAAGCAAATCAGTATGTTGAAGAGCGTGATGGAGCGTATCCGGCCGTCGAGAGCGAGGTAGCGCAGCGGCCTCCGCGAAAGGATGATGCTTATCATCAGCGCGCTGCCGCCGAAAGCCACCAGATTCTGCACCACCGAAGCGGCAATCATGGCCTGCCGGCTTCCGGCCGGGAAAAAACCTTTGATCAGTCCTATGCAGATGCCGGCCAGAAACAGGGCCAGAATAAAGATACCGGTAGAGAGAAGCAGACTCCGCCAGGGCCCCATAGGCACCACAGGCACCTGAGAGGGCCCGCGCAGACCACCGCCATAATTTCTTGTAGAACTTCCTCGTGCCATCGCTATCTGAATTTCTTGCGGCGGAACACGAAGTTGCGGCCCAGATACTTCTCCTTCACCTCCGGGTTTTCGGCGAGCTCCTCGCTCGTGCCCTGGAAGAGGATCTTACCCTCGAAAAGCAGGTAAGCGCGGTCCGTGATCGAGAGAGTCTCCTGCGCGTTATGGTCAGTGATGAGGATACCTATATTCTTATCCTTCAGGCGGTAGACCACCTCCTGTATATCCTCCACGGCGATAGGGTCCACACCGGCGAAAGGCTCGTCGAGCATTATGAACTTAGGGTCGATGGCCAGACAGCGGGCTATCTCCGTGCGCCGGCGCTCGCCGCCGGAGAGAGAGTCGCCGTTGTTCTTGCGCACCTTCTGCAGGTTGAACTCCGCGATAAGGCTCTCCAGCTTCTCTTTCTGATACGCTTTCGGCTTACCGGTCATCTCCAACACCGCGCGTATATTGTTCTCCACGCTCATCTTGCGGAACACCGACGGCTCCTGCGCCAGATAGCCAATGCCGAGCTTTGCACGCTTATACATAGGGAGCTTGGTGATGTTGCGGTTGTCGAGATAGATGAGCCCTTCGTTGGGGGTGATCAGGCCCACAGTCATATAAAACGTGGTGGTCTTGCCGGCGCCGTTCGGTCCCAGCAGACCCACAATCTCGCCCTGCGTCACATTGATGGAGACATGATTCACCACCGTGCGCTCGCCGTATTTCTTCACGAGATTGTCAGTGCGCAGAATACCTTTCCCCTCGGAGATTTCGCGGGCCAGCAGCTCTTTCTCCTTAACCTCGGCCGCGGCTTCGTAAGATTCCTCGCGCACCTGTTCGGCCGCAGCGGGATCCGCTATGACGGTCTCCTCCGTCACTATGATCTCCCCGGCAGCGGGTTCTGCGTTGATGTTATCCTTCTTCAGGTTCATGGTCTGTTGTCGCATTTGCATCCGGCCTTACCGCCGCCCGGGAGAAGGGCCGCTATGTAATCCTTCAGCAGATTAATGGCCACAATATTGTTGCCGCCCTGGGGCAGTATGAGGTCAGCGAATTTCTTGGTCGGCTCTATGTAGAGCTCGTGCATAGGCTTGAGGGTGGACTGATAGCGGTCTATCACCATCTGAGGCGTGCGGCCGCGCTCTATGCAGTCGCGGCTTATGACACGGATAAGCCTCTCGTCGGCATCGGCGTCCACAAAGACCTTCACATCCATCATTTCGCGAAGCTCGGGGTCGGTGAGCACCAGGATACCCTCCACCACCACAACCTCGCGGGGCTCTACCTTCACCGTCTCCGGCATACGGGCGCAGGTGAGGAAATCGTAGGTAGGCATGTCGATAGCCTTCCCCTCGCGGAGCATGCGCAGATGGCGGCAGAGGAGCGTCCACTCGATCGAAGCGGGCTCATCGTAGTTCATCTTGAGCCTAACCTCAAGCGGTATGTGGTGATTGTCTTTGTAATAGCAGTCCTGGGGGATCACTGCCACCTCCCCGGGAGCGAACGACTCTATGATACGGCGTACGACGGTGGTTTTGCCCGATCCGGTACCGCCTGCGATTCCGATTATAACCATGGCCGGCAAATTTTGTGTCAGTCCGGGAAAGCTGCGGAGCTGAAATCAGCTCACGGGCCACGCCGGAAAGGTCCGATTTATTGTCCCATATTGCCTAAAAACGGCGGAACAGTTTCGCAAAGTTACAAAAAAATTTGTACCTTTGCACTCCGTTCGGACATCAAATGCAAAAAAGAGGGCTCCCGGCGGAGCTTTCCGCCTCCGGACGGCGTCTAACACTCACCCACACAATGATAGTATCTTCCCTGAAATCGTTTGGCCGCTATTGCCTCTTCATGCAGAGGGTGTTTCGCGTGCCCGACAAATGGCGGGAATTCTTCAAAAACACCGCATTCGAGATCTACAAGCTCGGTGTCGACTCCATTCCGCTTGTGATCATAATATCTATCTTCATCGGCGCGGTCATCACCATCCAGATGAAGATTAATTTCGTCTCGCCGCTGGTTCCCTCCTACACCGTGGGTTTGGCCACCCGCGAGATCCTGCTGCTCGAGTTCTCATCGTCGATTCTCGCGCTGATCCTGGCCGGCAAGGTCGGGTCCAACATAGCCTCCGAGATCGGCACCATGCGTGTCACCGAGCAGATCGACGCCCTCGACATCATGGGCGTGAACTCGGCAAATTTCATAGTGCTTCCCAAGATTGTGGGCTTCGTGCTCTTCATCCCGGTGCTCTGTGTGCTCTCCATGTTCATGGGTATCTTCGGCGGCTGGCTCATGGCTTTCGCCACAAACATAGTCTCCATAGAGACTTACACATACGGCCTTCAGACCATGTTCATAGAATGGTACGTATGGTACGGTATCATCAAGACTTTCTTCTTCGCGTTCATAATCACCAGTGTGGCAGCCTACTACGGCTACTATGTGAAGGGCGGTGCGCTTGAAGTCGGCAAAGCGTCGACCAACGCCGTGGTCTCGAGCTCTATCCTGATCCTGCTCATGGACGTGGTGCTCACTAAACTCATGCTGCAATGATTGAAGCCAGGAACATATCCAAATGGTTCGACGGGCAACAGGTGCTCTACGACATATCCGCCACTTTCCACACCGGAAAGACAAATCTGATTATAGGCCAGTCAGGCTCCGGCAAGACGGTGCTCATGAAGTGCCTGGTGGGCCTGCTGCGTCCCGAGGAGGGCGAGATTCTCTACGACGGGCGCTCCTTCCGCGCCATGAACGACGAGCAGAAAAAGGCTCTCCACACCGAGATAGGAATGCTCTTCCAGGGCTCGGCTCTTTTCGACAACCTCACGGTGCTGGGCAATGTCATGTTCCCGCTCAAGATGTTCAGCAAAATGAGCAAAGCCGAGCAGCTCGAAAGGGCGCGTTTCTGTATTCAGCGCGTAGGACTGGAAAACGCCGACAACAAATTCCCCTCGGAGATTTCGGGCGGTATGCAGAAGCGTGTGGCCATTGCCCGCGCCATATCGCTCAATCCCCGCTACCTCTTCTGCGACGAACCCAACTCGGGCCTTGACCCCAGGACATCCATCCTCATCGATGAACTGCTCTCCGACATCACCCACGAATTCAACATCACCACGGTGATCAATACCCACGATATGAATTCTGTGCTCGGCATCGGCGAGAACATCATCTTCATAAACAAAGGACGATGCGACTGGACCGGCAACGACAAGGATATCTTCCGCAGCAAATCCCGGTCGCTCAACGATTTCGTATTCGCGTCCAAACTGTTCCGGGAGGTAAAGAAATATCTGGAACGCAGCGCCGAAAGAGACGAAAAGGCCAATAACTGAGCCGTCTCCCCCATGTCAGACAACGAGGAAAAATTCACCGTCACACTCCCCTTCATGCGGGAACAGTTCGCCAGATACAACGAGCTGATCTTCGGCAGAAAGCTACCCGAACCCGTTTTCCGCATCTACCCGGCGCGTCGCTACCACGGCCAGTTCCGCATGAACCTTATCCCCGGCCCCGGCAAGATGACTCGTGTGCCGCAGATCACACTCTCCTCGGCAAAACAACGCACAGCCGACGAGCACACGGACACTCTCATCCACGAGATGATCCACATGGCTTTGGCCCTTTCCGACTGCAAGGAAACGCCCCACGGCCCGTCGTTCCGCAAGGCCATGAACACTATCAACGCCCGCTTCGGACGCAATATCCGGATATCGGACCGCAAACCGGCCGCCGAGGCTGAGCCGGAACGCCCCTCGGTCAAGGTGATCTGCGTCTGCCGTATGGCCGACGGCGAAACGGTTATCTGTACTCCGGTGCGTACGCTCGTTTTCGAAACGAACCGCGCTATGCTGGCTCGCCGCGATGTGAGGACGATCGACTGGTATGTGGCCTACACAGCGGCCCTGAACGCTTATCCCCGCTCCCGCAACGCCGCCCTTTACCGCATCGACAAGGTTGTCTTGGAGAGTATTCTATCCTCAGCAAGGCGCTACAAAATAGCCGGCGGTCGGTTTATCCCCTTCTGATACTTCAGCGTTCTCATTCGTCCGTTCTCATCGGGCTCTACGTCCAATAATCGGCCCATTTGAAATACCGGATGTCGGAGTATTTAAGTATGTTTAAGAATGTTTAAGTTAATTTGACATTAAAAATAATTGGTGTACGCTGAAAATTTCAAGCCCTATTTGGCTTTTAATTTTCCTCGGACAGCCGATATATTGAATGTGTAGGGGCTTTATTGTGAGATATAAGTCCATTAGAAGAGCTTGAATTGGGCAAATATGGCATCCTTGTCTATGCATACCATGCGAAAGGAGAACATTTTTATCGGACTGCCGATACAAATACTGAAACAGGGGGCTTGTCAATGCATAAAATCACTCAAAATAGCCGGGTAAACACATTTACCGGACACCAATAAATCCAAAACAATCTTTGGGAAATAGTAGACTGGCGATACGAGACTGAGGACGGAATTGATTTTCCTTCAGATCTTTGGAGGATGTGTCAGTATCCTGAGTTACATAATTTGTTTTACCATAACTAATTTTTAAGAGTTACTTAGTGTTATGTTCAGATAAGCTCCTGCGGTACGCAACGTCGGCACAGTTCCACTGTGGCGGAGAACAGTTCCGCCTTCTCTTTTTCCGACAGCTCGCGGCCACGCATCAGCTCTGCGGCAATCGACGTCACGCCGCGGTCGGTGAAACCGCACGGGTTGATAGCCGAGAAGCCGCGCAGGTCGGTGGTGACGTTGAGCGCATAGCCGTGCATCGTCACACCGTGGGATATCTTCACGCCTAAAGCGCATATCTTGCGGGGTTTGCCGGTATCCATGCCGAGCCACACGCCGGGTGCTTCGTCGGTGATCTGCGCACCGGAGACACCGCACGCCTCCAGGATGTCTGTGACCCACCGCTCCAGCAGATGCACATACTGCTTCACGCCGATGCCGCGGCGGCGCAGGTCGAGAATCGGATAGACCACAAGCTGCCCGGGACCGTGGTATGTGATGTCCCCTCCCCTTTCGATACGGATGCACTCTGTCCCTTCGGGGAGCCGCAGCAGGTTGTGCTCGTCGCCGTGAAAGCCGAGAGTATACACGGGGCGATGCTCCACAAGGAGGATCCGTTCATCGGCTCCGGCAAGCACCTCGGCGCGGATACGTTTCTGGAGGTCCCAGCACTCGCGGTAGCCGGTCAGTCCGGTCTCTATGAATTTTGCCATCGCGTATCTATCAAAATTAACTTTCTGACTCTCAGTCGCGTTTCACGTGTTTCTCGGCGTGGTACGAGCTGCGCACAAGCGGCGCGCTCTCTATGTGGCGGAACCCTTTGGCGCGTCCTATCTCGCCGTACTCGGCAAACTTCTCGGGCGTGACGTACTCCTCCACCGGCAGATGTTTGCGCGTGGGCTGCAGATACTGGCCTATCGTCATGATGCGGCACCCCACGGCGAGCAGGTCGTCCATGGTCTGCAGGATCTCCTCCTCTGTCTCGCCCAGGCCGAGCATGATGCCGGATTTGGCCACGGCCCCGCGCTCGGCTATCCGCTTCAGCACGGCGAGCGAACGGTCGTAGGTAGCCACACTGCGTACGGTCGGCGTCAGACGGCGTACTGTCTCCATATTGTGGGATATCACGTCGGGACCGGCGTCAATTATGGCGTCGATGAACTCGAGGTGCCCCTGCATGTCGGGGATGAGGGTCTCCATAGTCACTTCGGGGCACTGCTCTTTGATGGCGCGGATCATACGCACCCAGTGACCGGTGCCATAGTCCGGGAGGTCGTCGCGGTCCACACTCGTGAGCACCACATGCTTGAGGTTAAGCGACTTAACAGAGGCTACAATCTCGGCTATCTCTTTAGCCTCAAGAGGGAGCGGACGTCCGGTTGCCACGTTGCAGTAGCCGCAATTGCGTGTGCAGATATTGCCGCAGATCATGAAGGTGGCCGTGCCGTTGCCCCAGCACTCGCCACGGTTGGGGCACATGCCGCTCGAGCAGATAGTGTGCAGCCCTTTGTCGTGGAGCATACCGGCCACCTGCCCGGCTTTGAAGCCGCGGGGCAGATGCACTTTCAGCCAGTCGGGTTTCGGCTTGTAGCCTGATTTATATGTGGCGGAGCCATTGCTCCCGGAAATGTTCTCTTTTTCCATCGGATAGGTTTTTATTTATGTATCAGATTGTCAGGGTTGATATTTGTCACGGGTCAGTCCATACGGTCGCGATAGTCGGCATAGCTGTATTCCCGCAGCAGCTCCTCGGAGCCGTCGCTTCTCACAAGCCATATCGACGGATGTGATATACCGTTGAACATATGTGTCTTGACTGTCGTGTAGTGGTTCATGTCCTCGAAGGTGAGCCGGTCGCCTGCGTGCAGCTCTTTCGGAAAACGGAAGCCCTCCACAAAGTCTCCGCTAAGGCAGGAATTGCCACCGAGCCGGTAGTCGATGGCTTCCGGAGCATCGGCTGGCCCTTCCTCTCGCACTGCAGGCTTATACGGCATCTCGAGGCAGTCGGGCATATGGCAGGCGAAGGAGGCATCGATGATCGCTGTCTTAACGCCCTGATTCTCTACTACATCGAGCACAGTAGCCTCCAGATCGCCGGTGCGCCAGGTGAAGGCTGAGCCGGGTTCCATGATCACTTCCAGGCCGGGATGACGCTCGCGGAAGGCTGTGAGCACACGGATCAGATGCTCGATGTCGTAGCCTTGGCGCGTCATGAGGTGGCCGCCGCCCATGTTAACCCATTTCAGTTTGTCGAGATATTCGCCGTACTGCTCCTCGAACGCCTGGAGCACCTTCTCCAGATCGTAGCTGCTCGACTCGCAAAGCGCGTGGAAATGAAAACCTTCCAGCCCCTCGGGCAGCGACGGTCCGATGCTCCCGGCCGTGACTCCGAAACGCGATCCGGGCAGACACGGGTTGTAGATATCTGTCTCTATCACTGAGCATTGCGGATTCACCCGCAGTCCGACAGAGACGCGCTTTTCGGGGTGCTCGCGGTTATAGAGCTCTATATCGGGACGGAAACGCTCGTACTGCGACAGCGAGTTGAAGGTGATATGGCTGCTACCCTTTAAGAACCTGGGGAAGGTCTCGGGGGTGTAGACGGGGCAATAGGTGTGCACCTCGCCGCAGAGATAGTCGAGCGAGAGCTGCATCTCGTTGAGACTGCTCGCTGTGGAGGCCTTCACATACTCGGATATTATCGGGAAGGTCTTCCACAAGGCGTTGGCTTTCAGCGCCATGATGATCTTCACTCCGGCGCGGCGGCTCACTTCGGTGATGAGCTGCAGGTTCTTGCGCAGACGGTCCTCGTAGACTATGTAGCAGGGTGTGTGTCGTGTCATAAAATGGTGAATTTGGCGAACCGGAGCAGCAGCTTCTTTTCGCCCATATTCTCGAAATCAACTATTATCATGGTGTCGGCGCCGGTCCCTTGAGTTTTCAGCACCTTGCCGCGGCCGAAGCGCTCGTGCAGTATCGTGGTGCCGGGCGCGGGTGCTCCGGCTGCTGATGCGGGTGATGCGGAGGCGTTGCCGGAAGCTGAGGGTGTGATCTTGCGCAGACTGCCAGTCTCGGCTGTCAGCGATGAGCTGCGGCGGCGCGAGTTAGTGCGCAGTGAGTCGGCGGGCTCGCTGCGGCGCATATCCTCCATGCGCCCGCGGAACAGATCGCGGTCGTCGGCAGCCGGTCGGTCTGAGGAAAACGGATTGCGCTTACCGGAGCCGTAGCCGCCTTTGAAGCCGGTGTGGAAGCCGCCTGAGGCGCGGTAGTTGTCGAGGGGATTCACGAAGCCGCCGCGATCCTCGCCTATGCCCGAAGAGTCTTTCATGCTCAGATACTTGCGGTCTATCTCGCCCAGGAAACGCGACGGACGTGTGAGCATGGTCTGTCCGTTGCGGTAGCGCGACGAGGCGTAGGAGAGGAAACATAGTTTCTTGGCGCGGGTGATCGCCACATAGAGCAGGCGCCGCTCCTCCTCGATCTGCTCGGGTGAGTCGGCTGCCATGGATGAGGGGAACAGGTCCTCCTCCACCCCGACCACGAATATATTCTTGAATTCCAGACCTTTGGCGGCGTGCACTGTCATCAGCGTCACTCGCTCTTTCTCTCCGTCGGCGGCATCGTCGGCCTCGGTGTCCTGGTCGGTGGCCAGCTGCACCTCAGAGAGGAAATCGGTCATGCTCACATTCTCTTCTCCGCTCTCAAGCCGCTGATCCACAAACTCTTTCAGACCGCCGAGCAGCTCGGTGAGGTTCTCCTGGCGGCTTATGGCCTCGGGTGTATTGTCGTGGATAAGCATGGAGAGCAGCCCGGTGCGGTTGAAGATGAGCTGCGCCAGTTCGAACGCATTGCTCCCCCCGTTGAACTCGCCGGTAAATACTGCCATCATATCCGCGAAGTCATGCAGTTTGCGGGCTGTCCCTTTGTTCACGTTCAGACCGAGCTCCTCAAGCCGGTCTATCGCCTCGAGCATCGGCACACCTTTCTCTATGGCGAGCGACTGCAGTTTCTTCAGCGTGGTGTCGCCTATGCCGCGCGCGGGGAAGTTGATGATGCGGCGCAGGGCCTCGTCGTCGGCGGGGTTCACGGTGAGACGGAAATAGGCCACGGCATCGCGCACCTCCTTGCGCTGATAGAAGCTCAGACCGCCGTAGATGCGGTACGGTATGGAGCGTTTGCGCAGACTCTCCTCCAGGATTCGCGACTGGGCGTTAGTGCGGTAGAGCACGGCGAAATCGTCGTAGGAATCGTGGTTGGTAAGCTTGGTCTGCGATATACGGTTGGCCACAAGGTAGCTCTCCTCCAGGTCGCTGTATGCCTTCACAACCTCTATGGGCGCCCCTTTCTCGTTCTCGCTGTACACCTCCTTTGGCATCTGGTTGCGGTTGTGCTTGATCAGCGATCCGGCGGCGTCGATGATATTGCGCGTGGACCGGTAATTGCGCTCGAGCTTGAACACTTTCAGACCCTGATACTGACGCTCCAGGCCCAGGATATTGTTGATGTTGGCGCCACGGAAGGAATAAATGCTCTGCGCATCGTCGCCTACCACACAGATATTGCCGGTGAGACGGCTCAGCTGCGAGATGATCAGGTGCTGGGCGAAGTTCGTGTCCTGGTACTCGTCCACGAGTATATACCGGAAAAACTCCTGGTAATGGCGCAGGATGTCGGGATTATCGCGCAGCAACACGTTCATATAGAACAGTATATCATCGAAATCCATGGCGTTGGCCACTTTGCAGCGGTCGGCGTAGATGCGGTAGATTGAGGCTGTCTCGGGGCGCTTGAAATGTATGTCGAGCTCGTGGCAGCGGTTGTCGGCATCGTACACGGCGGGAGACATCATCGAGTTCTTGGCGCCGGAGATTATGTTGGCTATAGTCTGCGGTTTGTAGACTTTCTCGTCCAGACCGCGCTCTTTTATTATGTTCTTTATGAGCGTCTTGGAGTCGTTGGCATCGTAGATGGTGAAGCCGGGCTTATACCCTATCTTGTCGGCATGGTTGCGCAGTATCCGCAGAAAGATGGAGTGAAAGGTGCCCATCCATAGTCGGGGTGCCTGCTTGGGCGCCACCAAAGCTATGCGCTCTTTCATCTCGCGGGCGGCCTTGTTGGTGAAGGTCAGCGCCATGATGCGGTAAGGCTCGTAGCCGTGGGCCAGCAGATGCACTATCTTGTAGGTCAGCACTCGCGTCTTGCCCGACCCTGCGCCGGCTATCACAAGCTGCGGTCCGTCGCAATAGAGCACGGCATCGCGTTGCTGCGGGTTGAGCTCCTGCAGGTATTGCGGCTCGGCCGCTGCGGTATTATTGGCTTCTTGTTCCATTCGTTGCATTCGGTTTCAGCGGTCGGCTCAGTTAGGCGAGCCGCCGTAATGGGCCTCGTTCCAGTCGGGAATCGAGGGTATGAACTGGTAATCGCCGGTCTCGGGCGACAGCTTGCAGCAGTAATGTCGCATACCGTTGGAGACTGCCAGGTAGCGGGCGCCCAATACGAGGTTATAGCACGCTATCTGGTCGAAAACGTCCTGGGTCACTGTCACTTCCGGCGCTTTGTACTCAACCACGAGCCACGGCCTCCCGGCACGGTCGCTCACAAGTGTGTCGCAGCGGCGTGCAAGGCCGTTGAGATTCAGGCTCACCTCGTTCTGCATCAGCGCCGCCGGATAATGCAGGCTCTGCTGCAGATAGGCCACGAAGGTCTGGCGCACATACTCCTCGGGCGTGAGGGCCACATACTTGCGACGCAGGGGGTCAAGCACTTTCAGCTTGCCGTCCTCCACACTGAGTCGCAGCTCGGCCTGCGGCAGATTGAGTCGCGGAAATCTCTTCTCTTTCATGCGCTTTCGCTCCTGTCTCTCGGTTTCTTATTCAGTTTTATGCACCATTCCTCAGGCGCTTTCTATCACTCTTTTAAGCGCTTACTGCCTTGTGTTTCACTTTCCTTGCGGCGAGCTGTGTGTTGCCCGGTAAGCGGGATCGTAAATATAGTTGAGCACATGCGCCAGACGCAGACCGCCGCGCAGGAACTGAAGCTCAACGGTCGGTGTCCATCCGGCTATATAGTCGTAGCTTATCGTGGTACCTTCAGGCGTCTTGCCGTAGACATCCTTGGCTATCTCGTAGGTCTCGCGGCACCAGTCGCCCACGGTCCCGCTGATGATCTCGTCCTGCTCTGCCTGCGAAGCGCGGTCGATCTGGCGCGTCCATTCCGTATAGCTCCATTTGTGGCCGGTCTCGGGCAGACGGCTGTCCCACACGGAGTGAAGGTTAGTCTCCTGGTCGAAGAACTTCACTTTGTGGTAGTTGCCGCCGCGGTCCTTGTAGCGGCCCATGTGCAGCGGCTGATGCATATCGCCTAAGAAATGTATCACCATCTTCAGGGCGAGCTTCGCATCGGCGCCTCGTGTGTCGGGGTCCATCAGCACGGATATCTGCTCGTTGGTCGCCTTCAGGATATCACCGGTGCGGTTCTCGGGCGCTGTCTCGAAGGTATACTCGGAGTCAATATTCTTGTAGTGCCACGTGCGGGAATACTCATACTGCGGCGTATGGGAGGCATTGTCGAGCCAGTTGGCCCAATAGACCATATCCTTTCCCCTAAACAGCGAATCCACAGCCGCTCGGGTAGCCTCGGTCAGATGCTGCGAGGCTATGTTGGCCACTGTGTCGTGACCTTTCTGTCCCCACGCAAACGCACTCAGCGGGAGGAGGGCAAGAACCAGGCCCGCGAGGATTCTCATTTCTCTTTTCTTTCTTATCATACTTTCTTCTTGCATCTTTTGTGCCTCATGATATCAACCGTCTCGGGCCTTCGTCTTTAAGAGATTCCTGTTGAGTCGGTTATACTGTATTAGATAAGTTAAGTTGCATCCCTCTGCCGGCAGGGTGCCGGCAGAGGCAACGCAACTTTTCTGTTTCCTCCTTTGAGCGGATTCTTACTTGAAGAGATACTGCGACGAAATTGACTGGTTGTTGTGGATACGGCGAATCGTATCTGCAAACAGTTTGGCCACAGGAAGTATAGTGGCTTTGGAATCTTCGTGCTCGTAAGGGATGGAGTCCGTAAAGATGATCTCAGTGAGTCCTGAAGCGTTCACTCGCTCTGTGGCGGGATCGCTCATGACGGGATGCGAGCAGAGCGCGCGCACTGACTCGGCGCCGTCGGCCATAAGCAGGTCGGCTGCTTTCGTGATGGTACCGGCCGTGTCCACTATATCGTCAACCAAGATCACGTTCTTGCCTTTTACATCGCCGATAACAGTCATAGCTGCCACCACATTGGCTTTTGCGCGCTGCTTGTGGCAGAGCACCAGGGGCACATCGAAATACTTGGCATAGCTGTTGGCGCGCTTGGCCCCGCCTACGTCGGGCGATGCAATCACCATATTCTTGAGATGCAGACTCTCGATGTAGGGAATGAAGATCGACGATGCGTAGAGATGATCCACCGGCACATCGAAGAAGCCCTGTATCTGGTCGGCGTGGAGATCCATGGTGATGAGTCTGTCTATACCGGCCACACTCAGCAGGTCGGCCACAAGCTTGGCTGCTATGCTCACACGCGGCTTGTCCTTGCGATCCTGACGCGCCCAACCGAAGTAAGGAATCACGGCCACAATCGTGGCTGCCGATGCACGCTTGGCGGCATCGATCATCAGGAGAAGCTCCATGAGATTGTCAGCGTTGGGGAAGGTGGACTGAACCAGATAAACCTCTGCTCCGCGAATAGACTCCTCGAAGCAGACCTCAAACTCACCGTCGGCGAAACGCTGCACGTTCATCTTGCCGAGTTCGATTCCCAGTTCCTTGCATATCGACTCTCCCAAATAGAGAGACTTGGTGCCCGCAAACACCTTGATAGGCGGAAGATTGTTGCTCATTGCAATATATTTGGTTTGTAAACTTTCCTTTTTGCACCGGTTAGGCCATCCGGGCTTTCAGTCGGTGCCCGGCGCCACTCTAACCTCTCTGCAAAGTTAGCAATTTTTTTGCACTCGGGCTCTATGAGTCGCGGTAAAATTATGTGCGAGAAAGAATTGCCGCTTTCAGGATTATTTGCCGGGAGAGGTGATTTTGTAGATCACGGCACCGTGAGCCGCGATGGCTGTCTCGAAAGGCACGGCGGGGCTTACCGTCTTTTCGGACGTTTTTCCGCTCAACAATTCGGTCACCTGCATCTTTCCCTGCGGAATGCCCATGGCGGCGAAAGCGTCGGCGGGTATGTTCACTCGGATATCCTCCTGAGCGTCGGAGAAGTTGCAGACGATCAGCAGCGTCTCGTTGCCGTAGTGGCGCAGGAAGGCATAGTTGCGGTCGGCGTTGAAATGCTCTGACCAAGGATTCACATACATGAGGTCCCAGAAACCGCCTTGCGCTATGGCAGCCTCAGTATTGCAGAGTGTCAGCACTTTACCGTAGAGCTTACGGAGCGCTTTCTCCTCTTTGGTGAGCAGCGTGGTGTCGCATTTGCCTTCATGGTACCAGCGGCGGATCTTGTCCACGCTCCAATAGTCGAAGATAGTGGTGCGGTTATTGTCGCCGGCAAATCCTTCGTTGTCGTGGGCGCCTTCGCCGAGTTCCTGTCCGTAGTAGATCATCATCGGGCCGGTGGAGAGCATCGAGCTGACCACGAGCGAGGGGAGCACGCGGTCAGGATCCTGCGCGTATTCGCGGGAGGCAAAACGCACCTCGTCGTGGTTCTCCAGGAAGTTCAGCATACGCGGTCCGAGGCCGTTGACCCACTGCCAGGCTCCGGTGATACGCGATGTCGGCGCTCCGTGGCACTCAACCTCTTTGAGCGTGTCGTAGAGGTTCACTTTGTCGTAGAGGTAATCGAAGCCGCCCTGCTCCAGGAACGGCCGGTAGCTGTTCACATCGTATATCTCGCCGATAAACAACAGGTCTGGATACTTCTTGCGCAATTCGGCTATGACCCAAGTCCAGAACGCCAGCGGCACCATGAAACACATATCGCAGCGGAAACCGTCCACACCTTTCGAGGCCCAGTAGTCGAGTATGGCATTCATCTTCCGCCAAGTATCGGGCACTGGATTGAAGCAGTCGGCTCCGGTTCGATAGTCGTGGCCGTAGTTCAGCTTCACCGTCTCGTACCAGTCGTACTCGCCGGGCGAGGCTGTGAAACAGTCATTGCCTGTGGCTTTGGCCGGCACTTCGGTGTAGTCACCTACCGGAAAATGAGGCGCAAAACTCTCTCCGGTAAGGTAATAATAGTTGTTGTCGGGAGCGAAAAAGACGCTCTTGTCGTCGTTGGCTCCCAAGTCGAGACCCGGCTTCACATCAGATCGGTAGACTCTCGCCGTATGGTTCGGCACAAAGTCTATGATAACCTTCATACCGGCCTTGTGAGTGCGCTCCACGAGCTTCTCGAATTCCTTGACCCGCTCGCCTGTCTGCTCGGCCAATGCCGGCGCCACATCGTAGTAATCCTTTATGGCATAGGGAGATCCGGCCTCACCTTTCACCACACCGGGATTGTCGGCCGGTATACCTTCGAAAGCCGTCTTTGTGGCGTGCTCGATCACACCGGTGTACCACATGCAGTTCACACCCAGTGACTTAAGCGAACGGAGCAGCTTCGGTGTGATCCGGTTCAGCTTTCCGCTGCCGTTCTGAGCCAGCGTACCGCCGCGAACGCAGTGGTCGCAATCATTGGTTAATATTCGGGGAAATGACTGATAGATGACGAGCTTTTCCTCGGGTCTCATAATCGGTTCCGTTTTAGATATTTAGCTTTTTCAGTTTATATTCGCATCTGCGCGGTAAAGAGAGTAAAATTTTCTTTATGCTCTGCGAAGGCGCTTCCGGTCAGCGAAATCGCTTCGGATCAGCGGAACTGAAGCCAGTCGGACTTCTTGGCTATCGAATCCTTAGGCTCCGGTTTCGGGTCGGTGGTCTCCTTCGGAGCGGTTGCTTCTGAGTCGGGCTCCTTAGCCGGATCTTTCTTTTTGCGGCGGAAGAGGCCGGGCAGGAAGCGGTTGAAGTCGCGCTTATAGACTATGCCGATGCCCTGAGTGGTCAGAGCCGAACGCAGGTAATAGTTCTGGTCGTTGTAGTGGTTGTAAGCCTTCAGGCGCAGCGAGCCGCTCTTGTTCAGAAGATACTCTATGTCGAAATCGCCCACAAATGTGGTCGAAGAGGTCGCTTTGTCGCGGTAGCCGAGATTGCCGTTGAGCAGCAGTCGGTTATTGAGCAGGTTCGATGAGAGCGCCAGGTCGAACTCGGTATCGGAGAAGTCGCCTTTGTCGGTTCGGAAAGACGGCGCGAAGCTCCATTTGTCGGAAAGCTGACCCAGAATATTGGTGAGCTGAGTCGAAACGGTGGCCGAGGCCAACGACGCCATCTCGTTGTTGTTCTGGCCGTTGTTCATATAGTCGGGCGTATAGAAACGGTTCAGCGCAAGAAGGTATACCATCTGCATATTCATCATATCCTGCGTGGAGACTATGCTCTTGACCTTTCGCACAACATCGCGGTTGAGTGTGGGCAGGTCTATGTCGAAGTCAATCTCGGGCGACTGCATTGGGCCGCTCACTTTCAGCAGTGCCTCCACCGGCACGTTGTTGCGGTTCAGGTCGTAATCGTAGCCGAACGACTTGTCCAGGTCTGTGAGCGAAGTATTTACCCGGTAAGCTGCCGTGATGTCGAGGCTGGCGTTGAGCGGGTCGCCTGTGAAAGTTATCTTGGAACCTTCGCGGATCTTGAAGTCGCGGACAATCACCTCCTGAAGGGTGAAGTTGTAGTCGCCTCGCTGCAGCGTGTAGGTGCCGAAAAGTTCCATCTCATCCTCCGAGTTATACGTAAGTCGCAGAGGACCTGATCCGTAGGCTCGTATGCGGTCGCCGGCTATCGGGTCCATCACAATCACTGCCTGAGCATCGGGTGTGGCCGTAACTCGCAGATCCATACGGTATTTGGTGGGCAAGTCGGGCGACTTTTCCTTTCGCTTCTGGAACTCCTTCACAAAGTCGGGTTCGGGAGCCTGACGCTCAAGTTCCTCCTTAACTTTCAGCTCGGCCTCTTCCTTTCGCCGGTCGCTGAATGTAAGAAACTCATAGTCAATGGCTTCCTCGGCATCGTCAAGCACGAAGGTAAACGTAGAGCCCGGCGCTGTGGTCATATCCACAAGTATGTCGATGAAACCCGGCACGCCGACGATATTGCCGGAACCGTTGGCATAAATTGTGCCGTACCATATAGGGTTGATACTCTTGTTGGTATCGTAGACGAGTAGGTTTTTGGCGTCGGTGACGTTGAATTTGAATGTGGGATTGTGGAAATATTCGTGGGTCACATAGCCGTTGAGCTTGGCCGAATGGCCTTCGCGGTCGTAGAGTGTGATATTGTCGAGCTCTATGAGGCCCGGCTTCAGCTCGACCGTATCGGAGGCTGAGTACCAGGTATTTGTCACTCCGATCTTCATCCTCACATTGTCGGCGTAAACTTTGCCTATGAGGTCTATGTCGTGGAAGTTACCGTAGAGTTTGGCGTGGCCTGTGGCATGACCTTCCACATCGTCGCAGAAGGCCGACATGAAGGGCTTGAGGAAGCCCACGTTGACTTTTTCTGCGGTGCAGTCGAAGCTCAGCGAGTCGGCCATAGCCCAGATAGCGCCGTTGACGTTGGCAACTTTGCGGCCTCCGTCGCGGATATCGGCATTGAGGCGGACGGCTTTCTCATCGTTGTCCCAAAAGCTGCTGAGCTTAGCGTCGCCGAGGAGCGAATGATTGTAGGTCAGTTTCTTCACTTCCAGGTCGTCGGTGTAGAGCTTCGGATGGCTGGAGAAGAGCTCCGACACACGGATCGTACCCGAGGCTGTGCCGCCGAATATCACATAGTTTATATTCAGTGTATCAAACACATAGTCGAGGTCGATATTCTGAAGTGCTATCTGGATGTCGGTACCCGGAAGAGCTGTAGTAACGCCGTGGATCACAGCCGACTGACCCGGCCTGCTAACCTTCACATTCTTCACCGAGAGCTCGCCCGGCGTGAAATGTAGCGAGCCCTGCGAGATATCCCAGACCGTGTCGTTAACCTCGAAGTGCGACGGATTCACAGTCATGTCCACCACCGGTCTGCCTTCGGGGCGGGAGAACTGAGTGGTGAGCGAAATGTTGCCGCAATATGAGCGCTCACGCGGCATGATCCAGCTGAGATCCGTGTCGACACGGTCAGCCGCGGCGTTGCTCTCCATGGCTATTGTCGTGTAGCCGCCGGCTTTGTCGGGCATACGGCCTGAGAGATGCAGGTTGCATATCTGCTGCATATTATCGAGCGTGAAACTCATCTTGATGTCGCGCAGCAGTTTGTCGCGGCCTTGCTGCAGATACGGCACATCGAAACTTACGTCGGCAGTTCCTGCTTCGGTGTCGATGCTGCCCCCTATCTCAAAGTCCTCCAAGAGGGTGACGGGCAACTTAATACGCTGCCAGAGCGGCGAATCTTTGTAGACCACGGCGCGGAAGCGGCAATTCTGCTGAGAATTGTTGGCCAGATTGCGGCCGAATTCCGTGGTGACATCGGGAAGCGGCGTCTGCAGCAGACGCCAGAAAGCGCCCGGTATCTTCGTGAGACGGAAGCGGCCCGTCATGTCGAACTCACCGTAGTCACAGAGAGCCTGCAGATGTCGCTGGCCCTCCTCCTCCGTGGCGTTGATCTCTATGGAGTTGAGGCTGTAGTTACCGAGTTTGAAGTCGCTGAAACTGAGGTCCTCCACGCTCACCGAGCCGAGGAAATTGTCGGGCGAATTACCCGTGATGTCAGCGTGAATGTATCCCGAGACGGCTATGCCCAGCTGACGGCCCGGAAGCGTCACGTTGCGCAGGTCGAGGTTGCGGACGTCGGCCTCGAGGAAGAGCCTCGACGCGGCTCCGGCGAGGGCCAGTTCTGCGTCGATGTCGAAGTCCAGATCCGGATCGCCGCTGCTGAGCGAGGCAGTGCAGTGCTTGCCGCGTTTCTCGGCGTCAAGACTGAAGTCCGTGAAGCAGTTACCCAGATAATTGAATTCAGGCACCGAGGCCGTGAGTTTGCCGTCGAACTCCTTGCCCTGAAGCGAGGCGTCGATCGTCGCCTCCAGACTCACAAATCCGAAGTCGCGGTTACCCGAGACGGCACCGAGGTCAAGTCCCGGACATACTATATTGGCTTTCAGCACCTTGCGGCTATTCTTCAGACCGGCCAACGAAGCGGAGCCTTTCAGCGCTCCCGGCCCCGTAGTTACGTTGCCTTCGAAGTCGGCTGCATCGGCGTCAGCGTTTAACCGACCGTGCAGGTCTATGTCGCCAAGCCGGCAGATAAGGTCGTTGACATTTTTGGACAGAGGCGAAAAGTCCGATATGAGGCTGGCTATCTCACCGGCAGAGGAGTGGAAATTAATCAGAGGCACCTCAGCCTTGAGGGGCTTGGCTCCTCCCGAGAGGATGTTTTCGAGGTGGGCACGCAGATGCAGGCTGAGGCCGCGGTCCGTTGTGAGCCGCAGGTTCCTCACAGCCACAGTCCCATCGCGGCGAGTGGCGTCAAGGTCTATCCGCACCGGATAGCTGTAGTTGCTCAGCTCGGGCAGAAAAGCGCGGAAGTCGGCCGGTGTGACGCGGCATCCGTATAGCCGCAGAGTGAGCGGATCGTCGCGGAAAGCGCTCACCATATCCTTGTAGCCATTGTAGCGGAAAGTCATATCGTTAAGCACTATCTGCGAGGACGGCAGCCGCAGCCGCAGGTCGTTGAACGAGAACTCCTTGTCCGTGACATGGAAACGGCCGGAGAGCGCGTCGACAGTCAGCGAGTGCGCTTCCTTGAACGAGAGACGGCGCAGATCCACCGTGAAGTCGTCGTTTTTGAGGCGCGGCGAACGGAGGTCGGCCGCTATATCTTTGAGTTCCAAGTGATTGAAATCGATGCGGCGAGAATCCTTGACCATTGGCAGCCAAGCACGGTCGAAGGTGATGTGTCCGCGGCGTATCACCACACCGTCCAACTCGAGGTCGAAACGTGTAGGCTCCTTCTTCGGCTTGCGGCTCTTGAAAGCGTCGATTATGAAGCTGATGTTAAGCGGAGCGCCCTGGGCCGGCTGTACGATCCGGGCATCCAGACCGATAAGCTCGGCGTAGGTTATCTCCACCTCGCGGCTGAAAATCAGTCGCGTGATGTTGATTCCGGCGCCAACCTTGGAGGCTTTCACCACAGCTTCGCCCTGTGGAGATATGAAGCGGACATCGGTAAGAATAGCTTCACTGAAAGGGCTCACCGACAGACTCCCTATCTCGAGACGTCCGTCGCTCCGCTTATTGAACTCGCTCTCTATCACCCCCTTGATCCAGTTTTGGACAACAGGGAGCGACAAACCTATATACATGAGCGCATAGAGGCCCGCCAATGTGAGAATCAGCGAGAACAATACCGTGCGTATGATTTTATAGGTCTTTTTCATCTGCAGGTCTCTTCCTTTTCAGGTCATAGGCCCGGCTCTCCCTTTTCAGGTCATAGCCGACCGGCGCTATCCTTTGGCGGGGCGAAAGCCGTGAGAAGGTCTTTTCATAGGGTAGCGGAGCGCTCCGAGAGAGCAAAATTAATAAAAAAATCGCTTTGACAGATGGATTCTATTGATTAACTTTGCACATAATATTGGGGAGTGTGCCAAAAATCACCTCACAGAGGCACTCCGTGCGCCCGTTAAAACGTTCCGGCCGCCCGGTAGAAGTTGTGGCTCCGTGCCCCGTAAATCGTTCCTAAACAGCAGCCAATGTCAGCTACAATACTCGCTATAGAATCCTCGTGCGACGACACCTCGGCGTCGGTGGTGCGCGACGGTATCATGCTTTCCAACGTCATAGCCAGCCAGAAGGTCCACGAAGCCTACGGCGGAGTGGTGCCGGAGCTCGCCTCGCGCGCACACCAGCAGAACATCGTTCCGGTGGTGAGCGAAGCACTGCGCCAGGCCGGGATAAGCAAAGAGGAGCTCTCGGCCATAGCCGTGACACGCGGACCGGGCCTGCTCGGCTCGCTCATGGTGGGTGTCTCCTTTGCCAAAGGGCTCGCCATATCGCTCGGCATACCACTTGTCGATGTGAATCATCTCCACGGCCATGTGCTCTCGCATTTTATCCGCACGCAAGAGACCGACGAAGTGCCCGATTTCCCCTATATGGCGCTTCTGATCTCCGGCGGCAACACACAGATAGTGCTCGTGAAGGCCTACAACGAGATGGAGATCGTGGGGCAGACCATCGACGACGCAGCCGGAGAAGCCTTCGACAAGTGTGCCAAAGTGATGGGTCTACCCTATCCAGGCGGCCCCCACATAGACCGTCTGGCCGCCGAAGGGAATCCCGAGGCTTTCCGCTTCAGCAAACCGCATATACCCGGCCTCGATTATTCGTTCTCCGGTCTGAAGACGAGCTTTCTCTACACCTTGCGCGACAATGTGAAGGAGGATCCCGGGTTCATAGAGAAAAACAAGGCCGACCTGGCGGCATCGCTTCAGGCCACTATCATAAGCATCCTGCTCGACAAGCTGTCCAAAGCCGTGAAAAAGTATCCCGTGAAGCACATGGCCATCGGCGGCGGCGTCTCGGCCAACTCCGGAGTGAGAGAGGCCGTGGCCCGTTTCTGCGAGCGACGCGGCATCAAGGCGTGGATACCGGCGCGAGTGTTCACCACAGACAATGCGGCTATGGTGGCTATGGCCGGCTATTTCAAATACCTGGAGGGCAAATACTGTCCGCTCAGCCTGCCCCCATATGCCAGAGTCGACATCTGAGACCCGGGCTCAGGGTTTCCGGATCTTCACCTACACACCATACACACAGCAATATACACCTCATTTTCAGCAACACACCCGACCATGAACAAACAGAAAGAACATACCGAACAGCGCGACATAGTAATCTACGGCTACTCCCGTCAGGACCTCGAGAAAATAATGCGTCATTTCAGCGAGAGTCTGCCCGACTATATCCGCCTCACATACCCGTCGCACGGTCTTTGCACCAACATACGCCTCACCGGCAAGTACCACGGACTTGAGCTTCTGCGCTTCAACATGAACAAATATCACCGCACACTCGCCGATCTGTTCCGCGAAGAGGTGATCTCGCTGCAAGACGAGACCATCTCGCAGATCTTAGGCAAGAAACTGCTTGAGCGCGAGCTCACCGTCTCGTCGGCGGAGAGCTGCACGGGCGGCAATATAGCCCACAGGATTGTGGAGACGTCGGGGAGCTCGGCATATTTCCTTGGCAGTGTCGTGGGCTATTCCAACGAGGTGAAAGCCGATGTGCTTGGTGTGGACCGATCCCATATCGACCGCTTCGGAGCCGTGAGCCGCGAGGTTGTGGAGGAGATGGTAACCGGAGTGTGCAAGCTGATGCATACCGACTGCGGCATAGCCACATCGGGAGTGGCGGGGCCTCACGGCGGGACACCGGCCAAGCCTGTGGGGACAGTCTGGTTTGCCGTGAAATACAATAATCAGATCGTATCCGAATGTCATCACTTCAAGGGGAACCGCAACGCCGTGATAGAGGCGGCCACGAACCACGGCATGGTGATGCTTCTGAACCTGCTGCGCGAATCGTACCACGCTTCGGAATACGCCGGGGACGAGTAACCGGCGGCCCGAGGGCGGCTGGATTGAGAGAAGCTAATGTAGCTTATATGACGGGGGCGGCCTGAGAGCGCCAGCAAGCGCGGCGGCGGGCTGATGCGCGGCGGGGGCTTCGGCAGCCGGGCGGCCGGAAAAATGCGGAAAAATAATTGCAAAAACTATTGCACAGGTCGACAAAAAGCAGTAACTTTGCAAAGATTTTGACGGCACATCCTGTAAAGCTGCTGATAATGATGCGATTAGCGGTGATATGAGAACTGAGATGGCGGCCTTGAAATCGTCAGAACATTTAATTAAGAAAGCTAATTAAACAAACAGCCATGTCAAAAAATTGTCAGATAACGGGCAGAAGGACCATGACGGGCAACAACGTCAGCCACTCAAAGCGTCGCACCAAACGCAAATTCGAGCCCAATGTCTTCACCAAGAAATTCTATTGGGTTGAAGAGGATATGTGGATACAACTTACCCTCTCCGCACGCGGTCTCCGCACAATCAACAAGCTCGGTCTGGACCGTGCCCTGAAAGAAGCCGAGAAGAAAGGTATTCTCGATTTCAAGGACATAGTTGTCCTCGCAATGTAATCACCCCTCAATCCAATTACAGCAATGGCAAAGAAAGCAAAAGGCAACAGAGTCCAGGTAATCCTCGAGTGCACAGAGCACAAGAATTCCGG
>SFOK01000016.1 GCA_004552395.1 Bacteroidales bacterium
CTACTACATCATAGAGAAGTGGGAGTTCGACCGCCGCTCAAACCGTATGAAGACACGCGTGGAGGCTATCTGCCCCGTGCTCAACCGCTACGGCGACTACGGCGGCGAAGCCAAGTACCCCATGTTCTGGGTCAAATACGACCAGCTCCGCCCCTTCCTCGCCTCGCAGTATATCTTCACTACCGACGACAACAATCTCCCGCAGTGCAGCCTCGACGACTATTTCAACATGGGCATGTACGAGGGCGACATCTACAAGACCCGCAACCTGCGCAACCTCTCCATGGCGCAGATGTATCCCGATCCCGACGACATGAAGCAGGCTCAGGACAGCATCGACCGCCGTCTGCGCGACTACGGCAAGAATCTCTGGATGCCCACCCGCGAGGAATATCTGGCAATGCTCGAAGCACAGGAAGAGGCTGAGGCAGCAGCCGAAGAAGCGGCAGAGGCAGCCGAATCAGAAGGCCTGGAGCCCGGCAACCGCGACGGTGCCGATTCAGAGACCACGGTGACCTCCATACCCGCAGCGCCGAAAGTGAATGCCCGCAGCTCGCGCACGGCCACCAAGAAGAGCTCTGCCACCAAGAAGAAGAAAAAACGCAGCAACCGCAAGCCGAAATACTCTTCCGGCTCATCTTCGGAAGGCAACGCCAACGCCGAGCGCTCCGTCCGCCGCCGCAAGAAATAGCCCTCTGACCGCGCAAAGCCGCAGGAATAGGCCCCTCGGACCGCACTTAGCCGCAAGGAATAGGCCCCGGGACCGCACTTAGCCACAAGGAATAGGCCCCGGGACCGCACACAAAAGATACGCCGACTCAGACTGCGAAAGCAGCGCGAGCCGGCGTATCTTTTTCCACCTGACAAAAAGTAAATTACCTTAAGAGTTTGAGCATTGATTTATTAAAAGTATATTTTTGTCCTTGGGGAATCGGACGGTTACCAGCGGCCGGAGGCGCCGCCGCCGGAGAAGCCTCCGCCGCCCCATGAGCCGCCGGATATACCTCCGCCGCCGAAGCCGCCGCCCGAACCGGGCCCGCGGCCTATGCCGCCCACTACCACCGGCGCAACCCTCGCTATGCGGTACGGCTTGCGCTCCTGTTTGTGGCAGTTCTTGCACTCGTAGATCTTCACGCCGACACCTTCCTTGGTGACTGTCGGCCGGCGCTCCACTCGGTCGTAGAGCAGTCCCATGGTGCGCGACTTGCACCACGGACACTGCGTGTAGGCGGAGTTCTTCTGCGTGAAAGGGAATATCTCCGTGGCGCCGCATTTGCCGCAATGCCACACGTCGTAGTCCACGGATTTCACCTGCTCTTCAAGATCCTGCGAGGGAGTGAGATAACTGTTGTCGTTCTCTTCGTCGATCTTCTCCATAGGCGCGCCGCAGACGTCGCACTTGCGCGGCTTGTTGCGGTAATAATGCTTTATATAGAGATATACGAGCATCACGGGGAGGGCCATACCCAAAGAGATGAACGAGAGCACTATGAATATCCAGTAGTTGTTGCGGGCGTAGATGGCGCGTTCATAGGCCGACATGGAGCGCATGTTCCAGATATAGCGCAGCAGCAGGACCAGAGCGAGCAGAGCCATAGCCACAGCGAAAAAGATCAGTATGCGCAGCGTGTCTGTCTGCCGGCGTTGCGCCGGAAGCGACGAATGCAGCTCCGCGGCCGCATCGGGGTCGGTAAATACTTCGTAGAGACGTCCGGAGAGATCGCCCACAGCATTGTCTATGTCGCCTGTCTTCATGCGCGGTATCACCGTCTCATCTATGATGCGGCGTGCGGCTATGTCGGGGAGCACGCCCTCCACGCCCGAGCCGGTGTGGATACGCACCTCCTTCTGGTTGAGCGCTATGACCACAACCACACCGTTGTTCTTATCCTTCTTGCCCACGCCCCACTTGCGCGCCAGGGCATTGGTAAAATCGTAGATATCCTGATTGCCTATGTCGTCCACAATCACGATGGCCGTCTCCACCGTTGCGGAATCCTGGAGCGCCTTCAGACGCGCGTTGGCGTCGTCGAGAGCTTTTTCCGAGAGGTGGAACCCGGGGTCTGAGATAAACTGATTCTCGTCTTGCAGATGCACATTGGGCACATCGTCGACGGTATATACCTTGGCCTGCAGCGTGGCCGCGGCAAGGATGCATATCAGAGCAAATAAATAAATTCTTTTCACCATATTCAGTTTGAAATCAGTTTGGAAGAGGAGAGGTCTTCGGCAATCTTCTGTCTGTTCAGCTATATGCGGTTAATTTTGGCGCAAGCGGGCCATATCGTCCCAGGTGACGGGAAACATCAGGTATGCCTCGCCGTCGGAAGCCATGATCTTCACTTTGAGACCGTCGACCCCGAGGAACTCGGAAGCATTCGACATGATGTCGCTGTAATTTCTCAAAAATGCGTCGGAGGCCATATCGGATATGAATTGATTTTTCTCCTCGTTCAATACTTCTTTATAGATTTGCATCAACGCAGGATCATCGTAATATCCGGCATCGGCGTTGGGTATATAGATAACGTCTAACCAATTACCGTTGACTTTCAATTTGGCAGATTTAAAATAACCGCCTGATTCGATTTCTACAGGGATATCTGCTGTGCCGAGAGATCTAATGAAACCTTCGCGGGCCAGAGCGGGATCTATACCCGAATCGGGAAGCGGTTCGGTCCAGATGCTCTTGAGGCGCGACGGAGTGAGGTAGAGGGTCTGCCGTTTCGTGCCGCCGTCGGAATACACCACTCTGACATTGTAGCCGGCTTTGCCGAGCAGAGCGCACACGGCTTCAGTCATGGACCGGCCCATCCTCCGGCCTCCGGACGAGAGACAGACTTCAGTGTAGGCGCGTCCGGCGGGTGTAGGGTCGGCCTCATATCCCGGCACGACAAACGACATGATGAGCACTGAGTCGCCGGATATGCCACACTGCATCGAGGATACCGGCAGACCGTACTGACTTTCGATCTTCTCGGCCAACGCGGCATCGTCTACGGCGTTAAACGAGGTTTTAAGCAGGTCGCGGGCCTGCTGCCGGGTGAGGTCGTCGAGGGACTGGGCGCACAGTGAGAGCGCGGTCATGAGCACTGCTGCGAGCGCGAGTAGATGTCGGTGGATCTTCATAATTTATTTGAGGTAAATTTACAGTAGCCTTATATTTTTGATAACGTAGGAAGAAAGAGGATCCTGGGTCAAACGGCGGGGAGTGTGTGGCCGTTGAGGCGGCGGTAGAGGTCGAGGGCGTAGACGTCGGTCATGCCGGAGATATGGTCGAGCACGCTCTGCACGCGTGTGAAGATGTCGGGTGCCGTAGCCTCGTATTGCTGCGGTATCTTGGCCAGCAGGAGCTGCGAGACATACTCGTCGGGACGGAGCACGGCGTTGAGCAACCTCCGCAGCAGATATGTGATGATGCGGTGACCGGCCAGTTCTATATCAACAACTTCAGGAGCATTATAGATTTTGGCGTAGGCTGTGGCCGAGCAGGATTCGTAGGCCCGGCGCACATAATCCTGAGGCATATTGGCAATCAGCGAGCCGGAGAGCGAACCGGAGAGTATCTGCTCTTCGTGGAGCAGGAAGGCCCGCGAACACTCCTCCACAAGCACTCCGATAGCCGCCGAACGCAGATAGGAGACGCGCTCGTTGGGATCGTCGAGCGAGGAGAGCACCTTCTGCATCTTCTCGCGCCGTCCGGGAGTGAAGAAGGCGCTGAGCAGTTCCACAGTCTCTTCGTGGGAAAGTATCTTGAGCTTGTGGGCATCCTCCAGGTCCATGATCTGATAGCATATGTCGTCGGCCGCCTCGACCAGATAGACGAGCGGATGGCGCATGAAGCTGTTCCCCTCGGCGTCGAGGGCCGGTATGCCGAGCTCGGCGGCAACCTTGCGGTATGTGTCGGCCTCGGAGGTGAAGAAGCCGAACTTACCCGAGGACCCCGCCTGCGACGACGAGTGAGGATATTTCACTATCGAGGCTATGGCGGAGTAGGTCATGGCGAAACCGCCGTGGCGGCGTCCGGCGAAGCGGTGAGTGAGCAGCCGGAGCGAGTTGGCGTTTCCCTCGAAGTGGATCAGGTCGTTCCACTGCTCGGGCGTGAGGCTCTGTTGCAGGTCGCGGCCGGGTCCTTCGCTGAAGAAGGTGCTGATGGCTTTCTCGCCGCTGTGGCCGAAGGGAGGGTTGCCCAGGTCGTGGCAGAGGCATCCTGTGGCCACAATGTCGGCTATGTGGGCGAACTCTCCCACCCACTCCTCGCCGGCATATTTGGCGGTCAGGGCGTCGGCTGCCATGTTGGCGAGCGAGCGGCCCACGGAGCTCACCTCGAGCGAGTGAGTGAGGCGGTTGTGCACAAATATGCTGCCCGGCAGCGGAAAGACCTGCGTCTTGTTCTGCAGGCGCCGGAACGGCGACGAGAAGATCATGCGGTCGAAGTCGCGCTGGAAGTCGGAGCGCGTGTGGGGCCGGTCGCCGTGGTATTGTTCCATGCCGAGGCGCTTGTCGGAGATAAGCCGCGCCCACGTCATCTTACGGTCTGCGGGAGAGGAGTTATTTTGCTGAGGAGTCATTATTGTCGGTATGCAGTATTTTGGTTTTCAATGCGTAGCGGGCGCCCCGGAAGGCGGGTCCGAAGTAAGAGAGGCGGCGGGAGCGCAGCGCGTGCCAGAAGAGGCGGAGCGGCCAGATGCGCCGGTGAGTGTAGGTCATCACGGCGCCGTGCACAAAAATGAAACGCGGGTCCGCGGCGAGACGATCGGATGTGGAGGGACGATCGTGGGCTCCTATGGTCACGGGGAAGAAATCCATGGTCAGTCCGGCGCGGCGGGCATCTTCCAGAAATATATCCTCCTCGCCGCAGATTATCGGCTCTGTGCCTATGCTGATGCGCTCGTTGAAGCGGACCCTGTTTTTTACCGTGTCGGTGCGGAAAGCTATCTCGATGGCGCTTATGTACCACCCGCGGGGCATGCGTCCGAGCGGTGTGACGCGCTCCGGATAGCGCTTTACGAAGCGGCCGCCGGAGGTATAGCGCACGGCGGCTATGTCGGTCTGAGGATTCCTGTCGAAGAATCGGATAAGCTCGCGCAGGCCTTCTTCGGAATAGTCCACATCATCGTCGCTCATGAGGCAGTATTCGCCTCCGCATCCGCTGAGAGCCCTGTTACGGTTGACCGAAATGCCGCGCGAAGCGCTTTTGATCACGATAGTATCGTGGCGGTTTCTCAGCTCATCAGGGACGGGAAGATCGCCGTCGGGGAGCTGCCAGTAGACCAGATAGAGCACTCCCGGAATTTCCGGACGCTGCGAGGCCGCTACTCGGCGGATCCCCTCCGCACCGATTGTGCAGATAAGCACTTCGAGATCCGGGCGGGCGGGGGTCATGGCGACACCTCCTTTCCCTGCCACTGACTCAGAAAACGGGCAGCCACCTTGCGCACATCGTTGTGGCGGCTGACAAACTCGCGGCCCTGACGGGAGAGCTCGCGCAGCCGGTCGCGGTCAGTCACCGCAGCCTCTATGGCGGCCACAATCTCTTCGTCGGAGTATGGCTGCACATTCACTATGGGGCGCAGCTCGTCCTCGCCTATGAAACGGTAGTAATCCTCCTCGCCGCCGGAGACGGTCACCTGTCCGCGGGCCATGGCCTCGAGGGCGTTGGTGGCCGGCGTGTAGGAGTAGAGCTGGTCCACGACTATGTCGGCTTTCGAGAGCTCGGCCATATACTCTTCGTAAGGGAGGTCGGTCACTTTTGTGACGCGGCAAAGGTCGGGATGACGCCTCTCGACCTCGCTCACGGCCTTGTAGAGGCGGTCGAGGCCCTTGAACTGCTCGTAAGCGGCTTTCACGCCCACGAAGATATTGAGACGCCCCGAAGCGGGTATCTCGTGAGGCTCGAAGCGGCGCGTATCCACCGGTATGCCGGTATAGTGCAGCTTGTCGCCGAGATACGGCCGCGCGAGCAGGTCGTATTCGTAGAGAGCCGACATGGCGCCGTCCACATTCTCATAGATGAAGCGGCAGTGGTCGCCCATAGGTCCGGCCATCCACCGGCGCTCATCGAAGCGGTAAGTGCGGGCGTAGTCCGTGGATTCCTCGCCTATGCGGTACTCCGAATAGGCCAGGCGGCACTCTTCGCAGCAGCCGCGCACAATCACGGGGTCACTCCCTGCCAGGGAGAGGAAGATGCGGCCGTTGTTGCGTTTGAGTTCGGAGAAGATATAGCGCAGCTTCCCCACACGCAAGTGCAGGAAGTTGGGGTTGATGATCTGCACTATATCGTAGCCTTTCGCCTCGGAGACAAAACGGAGCACACGCCGCAGGTAGGCCACCGAGCCCAGGAAGCCGGTGCCGCGCGTGAGGTCTATGTCGCGGCGCGTATGCATGATGCCTGAACCGGCGCTCGCCACAGTGACCGAGTGGCCGAGGCGGCGGAGTTCGTCGGCCAGTGTCACATGGAAGTTGGAATAATCACCTATAAAAAGGATTTTCATGATGCAAAAGTACTTAATTCCGTCGGGATTTACTAATTTTACAGTCTGAATCCGCCCTTTCGGTCCGAAGGTCCGAGGGGGGGAACCAATATCACGTCGTTCAAGATGCTTACCTCATTCTCAGTCATAGTCCCGGTCTTTAACCGCGAGCGACTTCTGGAGCGCACTTTCGCCTCCATAGCTTCGCAGGAAATACACAAGCCGGCGGAGATCGCCTTGCAGCTCGTAGTGGTCGATAACGGCTCCTCCGACGGTTCGGCCGATCTGGCCCGACACCTCGCCGACAAATACGGCCGCGAGGGGCTTTCAACCGAGGTAATCAACTGTCCGGAGCGGGGCGCGGCCCGTGCCCGCAACGCCGGTTTCGAGGCCGCCACGGGAGATTTTGTGCTCTTCTTCGACTCTGACGACGAGCTCGCGCCCGGCACTCTGCAAGCTTACGCCGAGGCTTTCTCGGGACCCGAGCGGCCGGATCTCGTGGCCGGCACTTCGCTGACCCAATTCCCCGACGGCAGGACCTGGCGCCGCGGGCACCGGAGCGGATCAATGCTGCTCAATCAACTGAACCACAGCATATTGATATCGGAATCGTTCGCCGCGAGGCGGGAACTGCTCGAACGCGTGGCCCGCGAAAACAGCGGTCATCTCTGGAACCCGGAGCTGCGTATCTGGGATGACTGGGAGCTCGGCATGCGCATACTGCTCGCCGCACCCTCCACAGTCCGAATAGACCACTGCCTCACATTGATCCACGCCCACTCCGAGTCGATATCAGGCAGCCATTACTCCGACCGCGACTTCAGCCTCTACGAGCAGGCCATAACGGCGGCCGAGAGAGCCGTGATGCGCTCTGAATCGCCCGAGAAGGAACGACTCATGCGCTGGTTTCTCTACCGCAGGATGATGCTCGCCGGACTCTTTGCCGCCGAGAGCCGCACACTCTTCCGCAGCGACCGGCTCACAGCCGACCAGGCCGAAGCGCTCTACGCCGAGTCGCAGCGGATACGCCGCGATGTGATGCGCATGGCCCGAAAGGCGCCCTACCGTGAGTACGGCAACGCCACCCTGCGCCCCGCCCTGCGCTTCGCCTACAACTACGTGAGCCGGGGCTTCCGCGGCTGCGCCTCCCTCCTCCGCCCCCTCCTCTAATTTCGCCTCTTACCTTCTCCCTCCTTCTTCCCTGCCTCTCACTTCACCCTCCTCCGTCCAATTCTCTAATTTTGGGCGGGTGCTTGGCATTGTAATACAATTGTAGTATCTTTGCAGCATAAAACAATACGATATGGATAGAGCATTACCTCGCAAGAATCAGAGCTTCCGCCTGTCTGTCGACCTGATCGAACGCCTGCGTCTGCTTGCCAAAAGGCAGAACCGCAGCCTCAACAACTACGTCGAAACGCTGCTCTTGGATGCAGTCTACAGCGAGCCGAACGAAGCGACCATAGCCGCCATGCAGGAAGCTAAAAGCGGCGCACTGCGCGACACCACGCCTCTCGACCTCTCATCCGTTGAAGCAATGGAGCGCTCCATGGGCTTATGAAGAAGCTTCATCCAACCACTCAGTATAAAAAGGATTACAAGCGGTTCCGCAATAATCCAAACAAGCTGAGGAAGTTAATGGTCATCCTCAGCATGCTTCAGTCGGAAATTCCCATTCCGGCCGAATACTATCCTCATTTGCTTTCCGGTAATTATGCCGGATTTATGGAGTGCCATATAGAGGGCGATTTCCTCCTGATCTGGTTCGACCGTGAAGCCGACCAAATCGACCTCGTCCGTCTCGGTTCCCATTCCGAGCTGTTCAGGCAATAACACCCGCCAGTCTCATATTTATGTCTCTTTCCCATTCTTTTTCAGCGTTGCTTTGGGTGGCGGAGAGGGGACGGACGGGTGGTTAACGGGTGTTAAGAAGCTATAAAAAACATGGAAAGATACACTTTTCCCGGGGCTAAAGGGGGCGAATTTCAGTAAATAATGCTAAATTTGCAGTTTGAAACAGGATGCTTTGGAACGGACACGTCCGTCTCCGGCCTCGGTGCCGTGCGCTTTCTCAAAGGCTCCGGCAACGCATACCGAAGCATCCGCGACAGTGCAACACACTCTCTAACGCAATGAACCTAAGAAAGTTACTACTTCAGATAGCATGTGGCGCGGCCGTTGTCACCGGTGTGCAATCGTGCAACGATGACCCCACCTCCGAGGATCCGATCATCAACAATTCTTCGGTGAGTGTGAACGGTTTCTCGCTCAAAGCCAACCTGAAAGTGATGTCGGGTCTGGACTCGGTGTTCTTTTCCGTGGACCTGACTCGCGGCGTGATTTTCAACGCCGACTCGCTGCCCAAAGGCACTGATGTGACGTCGCTGATACCGATCATCTCGCTTCCCTCAAGTGTCACAAGTGCCAAAATCACCATGGAAGGCGGCACGAAGCGTCAGGGCGAGGTCGACTATAAGAGCGACATGAGCGACTCTATAGACTTCAGCGGCAAGGTCACCCTGCTGCTCGGGGCCGCCAACGGCAACCACAAGGCTTACAGCGTGAAGGTGAATGTGCACAAGATGGAGCCCGATTCGCTCTGGTGGGGCACTACGGCTCACGCCTCGCTCCCCACCCGCAAGGGAGCTCCCTCGAACCAGCGCACCATAGCGGCCGGCGACAAGACGGTGTGCCTGACCATGGAGAACGACGGCAGCTATACACTGGCTCAGACCTCCGACCCGTATGAGAATCAGTGGGAGAAGAGCGCCGTCAGCTTCCCGTTCACTCCGAAAGTACGTTCGCTCTCATATGCCGGTGAAAGCTACTATATACTTTCGACGGATGGCTACCTCTACCGCTCGGCCGACGGCAGTGTCTGGGATTCAACAGGCAAGAAGGCCGAGAATATCCTGGGCGCCTACACCGACAAGCTGCTCTATCTCAGCCGTCAGGATGACGGTCTGCACTTCGCCAGCTATCCCGAGACAGCCGGTTACCCCACAGGACTTGTGCCGGCAGACTTCCCGGTGAGCAATTACAGCAATTTCCACACCATAGAGTCGAAATGGTGGACACAGCCGGTCGGCCTAATGTATGGCGGACGCACAGCATCGGGCAAGCTCTCCGGCGGCGTGTGGTCGTTTGACGGCACGAACTGGGCTAATATAGCGGCCAACGATTTCTTGCCGCAGCTCGAAGGGGCCGTGCTGGTGCCTTACTTCGCGTTCAAGCAGACCGCCAACCGGTGGATCTTCAACGAACACAGTGTGCTGATGCTGATAGGCGGCCGCAACGCCGAGGGTCAGGTCAACCGCAACATATACATCTCCTACGACAACGGCGTGAACTGGTCGCTGACCGGCGAGCTGATGCGTATGCCCGACTTCATACCGGGTCTGTGGGACCTTGACGCCACAGTGGCCAACACGGCCATGGAGGGCAATTTCCAGCCCACGGGATGGAGCGCCTCGCAGACTCCGAAGCTGCCCGGCTACTACAAGGTAGACTATTCGATCGACGGCTTCGACGTCTCGTGGGAATGTCCTTACATCTACCTGTTTGGCGGACGCGGCGTCGACGGCAAGCTCAACGACTCGATCTGGCGCGGTGTGATCCGCAGGCTCACCTTCATCCCGGTGCTCTGACCCGGAAGCAACCTGAGTCAGAGAGCCTCCGGGACGATACGAAAGAGCCTCCGAGACGCTCCGAAAGAGCGTTAAGCCCGCTCCGAATGAGCCATCAGGGACAGCAACTTCTCAGAAAGCAACGACAAAGACTTCTCAGAAAGCAACGAGAAAGACTTCTCAGAAAGCGACGACAAAAAGTTCTCAGAAAGCGACGACATAATCTCCTCATACACTGGATATTTTGAAGCACAGAACCACAAATATCATCCGAACGGCCATAGCGGCAATGCTGCTGGCGCTTCTGTGTCCACTCACCTCGCGAGCCCAGATCGAGTATAAATTCGACATAGGCGGCGGTGCGGGCGTGACCGGCTATCTGGGCGATGCCAACACGGCAAACCTCATGAGCAACCCGAGCTGGGACGCCGAGCTGCTGTTCCGCTATCTGCCCAATCCCCGCATGGCCTGGAAGACATTCTTCCACGTCGGCGGTCTAAAAGGCGACTCCGGCAAGATGACCAACGTGTTCCCCGGCCAGGCTTCCTACACCTTCTCCACAACGTTCTACGAGCTCGGAGAGATGTTCGAATTTAACTTCTTCAAGTACGGCATAGGCGAACGCTATCAGAAGCTGCGCAGGATATCGCCCTACGTGACGGCCGGTTTCGGTGTGCTCTTCTGGAGTGTGGACGGCAGCACGGGCATCTCGGCCGCTATCCCCTTCGGCATCGGTGTGAAGTATAAGCTCAAAGAGCGGCTTAACCTCGGCGCCGAGTTCCTGATGCACAAGACTCTCACCGACAAAATCGACGGCGACAACCTGAAGGATCCTTACCAGATAAAGAGTTCCTTCATGAAGAACACCGACTGGATATCAACCATAACATTCACAATCAGTTACGAGTTCGGCGAACGGTGCCGGGCCTGCAACTACAAAGAATAGCGACTACCCCGCACCCCGAAGATGACACTCACCGACGGATCTGAAATATTGAAAGCCAAAGCGCAGCAGCTCAGGGAGGAAAGCCTCCCCCGGCATGTGGCCATGATTATGGACGGCAACGGCCGCTGGGCCAAACGCCGCGGCCTCGACCGCAGTCTGGGCCATTCCGAAGGTGTGAAAAGTGTGCGCAAGGCTACGGAATTATCCTCGCAGCTCGGCATCGGCTACCTCACCCTGTATACATTCTCCGTTGAGAACTGGAACAGACCCAAGGAGGAGGTGGACGCGCTGATGCATCTTGTGAGTATAGTGATAGAGCAGGAGGTGCCCGACCTGATCGCCAACAACGTGCGCCTCAACCTCATAGGCGACATCGACATGATGCCGCGCGAGGCCCGCGAACGTCTGCTCTCGGGCGTGCGCGACACATCGCACTGCACCGGCCTGACGCTCTCGCTGGCCATGAGCTACTCGGCGCGCCGCGAGATTGCGAACGCCGCCCGCGAGATAGCCCGGCAGGCCCGCGAAGGGAAGCTCTCGCCCGACGATATCGACGAGCAGAGCATTACCCGGTTCCTATACACGAAAGATATTCCCGACCCCGACCTGCTCATCCGCACCGGGGGCGAATACCGCATATCCAACTATCTGCTCTGGCAGATTGCCTACAGCGAACTTTATTTCACCGACATACTCTGGCCCGACTTCGGAAAGGAACAGTACCTGGATGCCTTGCTCGACTACCAGAGCCGCGAGCGACGCTTCGGCAAGACCTCCGAACAGGTGAAATAACACAATCAACAAACATTTACACTATTTTACATAAATTTACAATCGCCCCACTCTCTCTCTCCCATCCACAAATCCTCTCCCCGCGCCTCTTTCCCCTCGGCTCTCGACCCTCACCTCTCGACCCTCGACCCTCGGATTAGAAAAGAACGGAACGCGAAAACAGACCTCATCCAAGATATGAACAAGCCTTTCAAGCTTCTCTCCCTGCTACTGATGCTACTCACCCTGCCGGCCACGGCCAGAGCGCTCGACATATTGCCCGACGCGCCGGCAGACACCATATATTCGCCCAACGTCATCTATTCGCCGATGCCTAAAGTCTACGAGATAGCAGGCATCAAGGTGACCGGACTCGACCATACGGACGATTACCTGATCATAGGCTCCACAGGCCTGAGCATAGGCGACCGCGTGGAGGTGCCCGGCACGGCCATCACCAACGCCGTGAAGCGTCTGTCGCGATCGGGTCTCTACTCCAAGGTGCAGATCAAGGCCGAGAAGACCGCGGGCGACAAGATATGGCTCGACATAAGCCTGAGGCTTCAGCCCCGCATGAGCGAGATGAACTTCTACGGTGTGAAAGGCGGCGAGCGCAAGGATCTCCTTGAGCGCCTCGGCATGGTGCCCGGCCAGCAGCTCACGCCCAACATCATATCGCGCGCCAAGGATATCATCAAGAACTATTACGGCGCCAAAGGATTCAAGAACGCTCAGGTCGACATAGAGCAGCATCCCGACCTCAGCAAGGAGAATCAGGTAATTCTGGATGTGAAGGTGAACCGTTCCGACAAGGTGAAGGTGCACAAGATCTATGTGGAGGGCAACGAGGTGTTCTCCGACCGCAAGATCAAGAGCGCCATGAAGAAGACCAACGAGAACGGGAACATACTCAACATCTTCAAGCAGAAGAAATTCGTGGAAAGCGACTATGAGGACGACCTGAACCGCATCATAGAGAAATACAACGAATACGGCTACCGCGACGCCAAGATTGTGAGCGACTCAGTGGTGCCCTATTCGGAGAACCGTGTGGATGTGCACCTGAAGGTGGACGAGGGCAACAAATACTATATCAGCGACATAAACTGGGTGGGCAACACGCTCTACTCCACCGATGCGCTCAACGAGGTGCTTGGCATCTATCCCGGCGACGTCTACAACCAGAAGCTGATCAACAAGCGCACGGCCGAGGACGACGACGCTGTGGCCAACCTCTACATGGACCGCGGCTATCTATTCTTCCAGCTCGTGCCTATCGAGGAGAACATAGAGGGCGACAGCATAGCCCTGCAGATGCGAGTGATCGAGGGTCCGCAGGCGCGAATCAACCGTGTGATTATCAACGGGAACGACCGTCTGTACGAGCGAGTGATCCGCCGCGAGCTGCGTGTCCGTCCCGGCGAGCTTTTCTCCAAATCCGACCTCATGCGTTCGGCGCGCGAGATCGCCACGACCGGCCATTTCAACCCCGAGAACATGGATATTCACCCGCAGCCCAACGAAAGCGACGGCACGGTGGACATAGTCTTCAACCTGGAATCGAAGGCCAACGACCAGATAGAGTTCTCGGCCGGCTGGGGACAGACCGGTATCACGGGTAAACTGGCGCTGAAGTTCACCAACTTCTCGATGAAGAATCTGTTCCATCCGAGCACCTACCGAGGCATCATACCGCAAGGCGAGGGCCAGACGTTCACCATATCGGCGCAGACCAACGCCAAGTATTACCAGATGTACTCCGTCTCGTTCCTCGACCCGTGGTTCGGCGGCAAGCGTCCGAATGCGTTCTCCGTCTCGGCTTACTATTCGAGGCAGACCGGCATCAACTCGTCGTACTACAACGACAACTGGGCCAACGCCTACAATTACTCGATGTACGGTATGAACTACGGCTACAACTCCGACGCGTTCAACTACTCCTACCAGAACGCCTACGACCCGAACAAGGTGCTTCAGATGGCGGCTGTCAGCGTGGGCTTCGGCAAGCGTCTGAGCTGGCCCGACGACTACTTCACCTTCAACGCCGACCTCTCCTACCAGTGGTATTACCTCAAGAACTGGGATTACCTCTACTACATGAACAACGGCACATCCAACGCCCTGACGCTGGGTCTGACTCTGAGCCGCAACAGTATAGACAACCCGCTCTACACACGTCGCGGATCATCCTTCTCCATAGGCCTGCAGCTGACGCCTCCCGTCTCGCTCTTCCGCAACAAGAACTGGGGCCAGCTCTACCGTGAAGCCACGGAGAACAACTCGCAGGAGGCCAAGAAGCAGATGTACCAGTGGATCGAATACTGGAAGCTGCGTTTCAAGGCGCGCACCTACACGCCGCTCACCGACCCCGACGGAAGGTGGACGCTCGTGCTGATGAGCCGTGCCGACTTCGGTCTGATCGGCAGCTACAACAAGTATCTGAAGACTCCGTTCGAGACATTCTATGTGGGCGGCGACGGTATGACGGGCGGCTACACCTACGCCACAGAGACTATCGGTATGCGCGGCTACGAGAACGGCCAGTTCACACCGTTCGGCCGCGAGGGTTACGCCTACGGCCGCTTCACCTTCGAGCTCCACTTCCCGTTCATGCTCTCGCCTACGACCACGATCTACGCCATCACATTCGCCGAGGCCGGTAACTCGTGGACCGAGGTGAAAGACTTCTCGCCGTTCAACCTGGCCCGCTCGGCCGGCGCCGGTATACGTATCTACCTGCCTATGGTCGGCTTCATGGGTATCGACTGGGCCTACGGTTTCGACAAGGTGATGGGCGAGAAAGGCGGCAGCCACTTCCACTTCATCCTTGGCCAGGAATTCTAACCGGAAGCTCGTTCACAGCAGCTTCCGCAGAAGAGCGAAGCAGAATCCGACCGCAAAACTGAGGATCCCGGAGGGATGAATAAACTTTTTCGGCTCCGGAGTGTCAGAATAAGTAGTAAAGAAAAACCGAATTAAACAGAAAGAACTATGAAAAGATATTTAATAGCGCTGATGATTTGCGCCGCGGGAGTCCTCGGAATGAAGGCTCAGAAGTTCGCGCTTGTGGACATGGACTATATCCTGCGCAACGTGCCCGCCTACGAGATGGCCAACGAGCAGCTCAACCAGGTGTCGCAGCGATGGGAGAAAGAGGTGACCGAGCTTGCCAAGGAAGCCGAGACCATGTACAACAACTACAAGTCGGAGATGGTGTTCCTCACCGACGAGCAGAAGAAGAAACGCGAGGAAGAGATAGTGACCAAGGAGAAAGAGGTCACCGACCTTAAATACAAATACTTCGGCCCCGAGGGTGAGCTCTACAAGAAGCGCCAGTCGCTGATGAAGCCTATCCAGGAGGAGGTCTACAACGCTGTGAAGAAGGTCTCCGAGGAGAAAGGTTATCAGGTGATCTTCGACCGCGCCTCGTCGCAGAGCATTGTCTTCGCATCGCCGCGAATCGATGTGAGCAACGATGTGCTGGCCAAGCTCGGCTACTCCAAATAAACCGGAACGCATCCCGGTGATAGCTGAACGCATCCCGGAGGAAATAGCCCGCGGATAGCCGCGGACTTGCAATTGTCAGGAAGATTGACTAATTTTGCGCTCGCCTTGCAATCATATCCGCATGGCGGCCACAGATAAGAAAACCATAAAATCTCAAAATAGAATGTTCAAGAAATTTTTACTGGCCGTAGCACTGGCCATCCCCATGTTCGCAAACGCTCAGAGCGTCAAGATCGGCCTTGTAGACACTCAGGCAGTGATCACCGCACTTCCCGACGCCAAGACAGCTCAGGAAAAGCTCGAAGCACTCAGCAAAGAATTCCAGGATCAGGACAACAAGTTCATCACCGCCTTCCAGAAGAAATACGAAGACTACACCAACCTCCCCGAGACTACACCACAGGCCACCAAAGAGGCGCTTCAGAAAGAGCTTCAGGCCGACCAGCAGAAGATAGCCGAATTCGAGCAGAACGCCCAAAACGAGATGCAGAAAGCTCAGGAGCGTGAGATGGCTCCCGTGATCAACAAGGTTCGCGACGCCATTCAGGCTGTTGGCAAAGAGGGCAACTACACGCTTGTGCAGGAGATAGGCTCAGTGATCTATTTCAGCACTCCGGCCGAAGATATCACAGCTGCAGTGAAGGCCAAACTCGGCATTAAATAATACCTCCGGCCCGGTCCCGCATCACGGGATAGACCGGATGACATTTCAGCAAGAACCCATTAACGAGAAGGCGGATACCTGAACGGGTTCCGCCTTCTTCTCTTTCCCGCCTCTCCTTCGACTCAACCCAGCTAACCTACTCGCAATGCCAGAGCATCAATCAGCAACCGGACCTATCGGAGTGTTCGACTCCGGCTACGGCGGCCTCACAATACTGCGCAGCCTCGCCTCGCGTCTGCCTCAGTACGATTTCCTTTACCTGGGCGACAATGCGCGCGCGCCTTACGGAAACCGCAGCTTCGAGCTCGTGTACCGTTTCACACTGCAGGCCGTCCGCGAGCTGTTCAGCCGCGGCTGCCGGATGGTGATACTGGCCTGCAACACGGCCTCGGCTAAGGCGCTGCGCAGCATACAGCAGCATGACCTGCCGCTCATCGATCCTTCGCGCAGGGTGCTTGGAGTGATCCGTCCCACAGTAGAGGTGATACCTTCGCTCACGGCCACCGGCCATGTCGGTGTGATGGGCACACAGGGGACCGTGGCTTCCCACAGCTACCGCATGGAGCTTAACAAGGTCAGCGGCGAGATCCGTGTGACGGAGAAAAGCTGCCCTATGTGGGTGCCTCTGGTAGAGAACGGCGAGGCCGAAGGGCCCGGCGCCGACTATTTTGTGGAGAAATACTGCGGCGAGCTGATCGAGAGCGACCCCGATATTGACACAGTGATCCTGGCCTGCACTCACTATCCGCTGCTGCTCAACAAGATACGCAAAGCTATGCCCGAGCATGTGAAAATACTTCCGCAGGGCGATCTTGTGGGCGAAAGTCTGGCCGATTACCTGCGACGCCACCCCGAGATGGAGATCCGCTGCCGCAAGCAGACAGCCGCAGAAGATAGCGCCGCAAGAGGCAGCATCGAGTATCTGACCACAGAGAATCCCGAGAAATTCAATCCCTTGGCGTCCATGTTTATGGGCACGGCCGTAGTCGCCACAGGAATCACCCTCGAAGGGTAAATACCTCGGCTGCCCATTTCAACAATCAGCGGTTCAGAGCCGCAGTCAGCGTCCCGGATCCGCAATCAGCGAAATAAATCAGTGATTATACAGGGCGAAGGAGGGTGACTATGCTGTTGCCGTCGACTTCGGTCAACTTCTTGCGCCAACCCGAGAGATCAGCCGGAATTTCGGGTGCTTTTATGCCGGCTCCGAGAAAATGCGGGGAGGTCTCCACACGTATTTCGTCGTAGAGTCCGGCCCGAAGGAATGAACCGAGCAGCTCGGCGCCGCCCTCCACCATCAGCGAGATCAGTTTCTCGCGTTCGTAGAGATCGCTGAGCATCTCCGGCAGACTTATATCCTTATCAAACAGAATTTTACGCGGGTTTTGCATCACCACAGCCTGCGAGGGTATGCGGCCCGATCCGTTCAGAATCACAGGTCTCAGCTCCCTGTCGGGCCACAGCCGGCATGTGAGCTGCGGATCGTCGGCCAGGATGGTGCCCGTGCCGGCGAGTATAGCGTTGACGCGGGCCCGTTCGCGATGCATCAGCACCTGCGTAAGAGGGGTCGAAAATTTGACCTGTGAGCCGTTCTGACCCGCCAGATAACCGTCGGCGCTCTGAGCCCATTTGAGGAGAATATAGGGGCGTCTGAGAGCGTGAGAGAGCATGAATCTGCGGTTGCTCTCACGGCATTCTTTCCCGAGCAGACCGACCTGCACATCGACGCCACCTTCGCGGAGCATAGCCACGCCGCGGCCGGCGACAGCGGGAAACGGATCCAGAGTGCCCACCACCGCCTTGCGGATACCCACATCGAGCAGCATACGGGCGCAGGGAGGCGTCTTCCCCTGATGGCTGCAGGGCTCCAGAGTGACGTAGATAGTGGATTCCTCAAGCAGCTGACGATCAGCCTCTTTCACCGATCTGACAGCATTTACTTCGGCGTGAGGACCGCCCCAAGTGGAAGTGAATCCTTCACCGATGATCCGTCCGTCGGGAGCCACGATGACGGCGCCGACGCTCGGATTCGGCGAGGTAAAGATCTCGCCGTGAGAGGCTATCTGCAGGGCGCGGCGCATGAACCGGCGCCCGTCGGCCTCCGCAGTGAGTATATCTGTTGTCTGAGTGTTCACCGATTAGCAATTGATATTGATATTCAGAGACAAAGTTAACTAATTTCACCGATATAGCCGCCGAATGGGGAATTTAACGGCTCAAAGGAGCTAAGGCTCCTCCACCAAGAACAAAAATTTTACCGCTTGAGAGAAGAAGCACTCCTGGTTGAGAGAAGTTACCTTCGCCAAAAATTTTGAACCGGAATTTAGTATTGTCACAAAAATACCGTAATTTTGTGACACCCAAAAGAGCTGTCAGACAGTTTCGACGGGAAAATCCGGTTAAAAAAGATACAGCAAACGTTGATATGACTACGGTTAGAGAAACGGTCAACAGGATTCGGACGGTGCTCGGCCCGATATATTCACCCGGAGAGATCAAAGCTATCACGGCGCTGATCTTCAGGCATCTGCTCAACTGGCCCTACGTGAAGGTGATCCTGAGCTACGACGAACAGCTCGGCGATGTCACCACCAAGGAGATCGACTCTATGCTCGACCGCCTGAGCCGCCACGAGCCGATACAATATGTTCTGGGCGAAGCGCGTTTCTACGGCCTCGACCTGAAGGTCACGCCTGCGGTGCTAATACCGCGTCAGGAGACGGAAGGGCTCGTTGAGATGATCGTCCGCGCCGCCGGCGACCGCGAGGATCTGCGTGTGCTCGATGTCTGCACAGGCTCGGGCTGCATAGCCCTGGCGCTGGCCCGCAATCTGCGTTTTCCACAGATCACAGCCATAGACATATCGCCCGACGCGCTCGGTGTGGCGAAGGAGAATGCGGCGCGGCTGAGGGCGAAGATCAGTTTTCTCACAGCCGACGCGCTGCAGCTCTCGCAGACGCTTTCAGAGAACGGGCTATTCGACATCATAGTGAGCAATCCGCCGTATGTGCTTGAGCGTGAGCGATCTCAGATGGAAGCCAACGTGCTCGACTATGAGCCGGAGCAAGCTATCTTCGTGCCCGACAGCGACCCGCTCCGTTTCTACCGTCCGATAGCTGAATATGCCGCTAAGGCGCTCACGGGCGGCGGCCGCCTTTACTTCGAGATAAATCCTTTTGAGGCCGACAGCATAGCGGATATGCTCAAATCACTGGGATTCACCGACATAGAGATCACGCTCGACATGGAGAAGCGCCGACGGTTCGCCAGCTGCACTCATCCCGACACCGACAGCTTCAACTCCTGATTCCCCTCGATATGAAGAAACAATCAGCCGCTTTCACCCGCGAACAGGCGCTCAACTATGCCGCCGGGCTCTGTGCCCGCTGTGAGCAATGCGAGAACGACATACGCCGCAAACTCGCTGCGCGTCAGCTCCCTGCTGCCGATCTGGAGCATGTGATAAGCTGGCTTTTCGACCACGATTTCCTCAACGACGAGCGCTTCGCCCGCGCCTTTGCCCGCGACAAGGCCCGTTTCAACCGCTGGGGCCGCGTGAAGATACGTATGCACCTCACGGCCCACAAGCTGCCCCCCGAGGCTATCGCGGCAGGACTGGCCGCCATCGACGGGCAGGAGTATCTTCAGGGGCTGAAGGCACTCGCGCGGCAGCTTGGCCGCACAGCGGACCTGAGCGTCTACGAGGAACGGATGAAGTTGGCGCGTTGGCTCGCCGCACGCGGCTTCGAGCCGCCCCTGGCCATAAAGATGACCGAGGAGCTGCGGCGCGAAGCGGAAACAGCCGATACAGAACCATGAAACCCGCCTCGATACTTCGCGACCTCGTCTCGGTACTCTTCCCAGACACGTGCTGCCTGTGCGGCCGGGCCATGAGCGGTGCCGGCGGGTATTTCTGCCCCGCCTGCAACGCGTCGCTGCCGCTGGCCAACATACTTCCCGGGCGTTTCAATCCGTTTGAACAGCCCATGTCACGTCTGGAGTCGAAAGGTGTCTCCACGGCATTGCTTCTCTACACGCCCCATTCTCGCACCGCGCAGCTTCTTGAGCGCATCAAATATGTGGGTATCAAAGGTTTGCCGCGCTATATGGGACGGCGCATGGCTCTGGAACTTCTAAAGAGCGGCTTCTTTGAGGAGCTCGACGTTCTGCTCCCCATCCCGCTCTATTTCCGCAAACAGATAGCGCGCGGCTACAATCAGTCGGAACAGATAGCCCTGGGTATAAGCGAGATAACCGGGTTGCCCGTGGGCGACAACCTCGTGGCCCTGCGCGCCCACTCCACCCAGACGCGCAAGAGCCATGCCGAGAGGACCGCGAATGTGGAGGGAGTGTTCGGCGTGCGTCATCCTGAAGAGCTCGCCGGAAAACGGATCCTGCTCGTGGACGATGTGTTCACCACCGGTGCCACACTCGTAGCGGCCGGCACAGCGATACGGCGCGATGCCGAACCGGCTAACCTGCGGGCGCTCACACTCGCCGTGGCAGCCGGGCACTGAGGCTGAGGTCCGGAGAGGTCCTGACGGAGCGGCTCTTTGAGTCAGTAATTTATGCTTTATTGCGTTAAAAATCATACATAAGGGGGCTTGGCTCTTGGTAATGCCACCGGGATTTTTTAACTTTGCAGATTATTTAGAGAACCCCAGAACACCGAGCCTTACCGGCCGAGGATCCCAATGACTCAAAATCTTTTTACGCAATGAAACAACCCGATCGTCTTTTAGCAGAGAAACTTCTACAAATCAGCGCCATCAAGCTCCAGCCCAACAATCCTTTCACATGGGCATCAGGCTGGAACTCCCCCATATACACCGACAACCGCAAGGTGCTCTCCTACCCCGACATACGCAGCTTCATCAAAGTGGAGCTCTCGCGCATGATTCTTGAGAATTTCCCCGAAGCAGAGGCGATTGCCGGTGTGGCTACAGGCGCTATCGCCATGGGCGCCCTGGTGGCCGACGTGCTCAACCTTTCCTACGTCTACGTGCGCTCGTCGCCCAAGGACCACGGCCTTGAGAACCTGATCGAAGGCAATCTGAAACCGAACACTAAAGTAGTTGTGATCGAGGACCTTATCTCCACCGGAGGCAGCTCGCTGAAGGCTGTGGAGGCTATCCGCAACGCAGGCTGCGAAGTGGTGGGCATGTGCGCCCTGTTCTCATACCAGTTCCCGGTGGCTGTGAAGCGTTTCCGCGACGCCAACGTGAATCTGCTCACACTCTCCAACTACACCACAATGATCGACGTGGCCGCCGAGACCAACTATATCCATCCCGACGATCTGACCACACTGGAAGAGTGGCGCAAGGACCCCGCCAACTGGGTCCCCTCCGCCGCAGAACCTCTTGCATAAAAAACTATGGCAGAATTTCAAAGCGAAACCAAACATATCGATGCTCCCGCCGAGAAGGTATTCGAGCGCCTGTCGAACCTTGAGAACCTGCGTGAGCTCCTGCAGAACGTGCCCGAAGACCGTGTGCCGGCCGACAAGCTCGAGCAACTGCGCAAGGTGGAGATCACACCCGACTCCATCTCGATCCCCGGCGGTCCCACAGGGAAAGTGACCCTGCGTCTCTACGAGAAGAAGGCTCCGAACCTGATAGTGTTCAAGGCGGCCGACATACCTCTGGACCTGAACCTGGCCATCCTCATCAGCCCCGAGGGCGACGACAGCTGCGGGCTGGCCACAGCCATAGAGGCGAACCTTCCCGCCATGCTCAAGCCTATGGTGAAAGGGCCGTTCAACCAGATTGTGACACAGATGACCGGGATGCTCTCGGCTATCCCCTATTGATTTTGACCAAGGCAAGACGCTATATGCTCAACGCCGCGGCCTTTGCGCTCTGCATAGCCGCGGCCGCCGTGTCCACCTCGTGCGACGATGTGGACTCTGAGCGCATACCGGCTTACCGCGTGCAGATAGCCCTCAACAACGCCGGACTCTGGAACACCTACGGAGTGGGCGGTTACGGCCAGTACCGCTACTTCATACGCGAGACACGGACACCGGCCAACTTCCCCTTCCACGAGACCACCTTCACCGGCTTCGGCGGCGTGCTGCTTATCATGGGCATGGACCCCTTCGGCGAGGGCGACATCATACCGCTGGCCTACGATCTGGCCTGTCCGGTGGAGTGCAAGCCCGATATACGCGTGGCCATGGACGACGACGATCTGGAGGCCGTCTGCCCCGTGTGCGGCTCGCGCTACAATGTGCTCATGAACGGCGGAGCGCCCGTGGGAGGCCCGGCAGCCACCGGTTCGGTGAAATACGGACTTCAGAACTACCGCTGCCTCGGTTCGCCCGGCGGAGGCTACGTCATAGCCCGCTGACAGAAAGCCCGGCGGCGAGATCCGAATCCCGGTTATGGAAAGCATAGTGCTCATAATACTGAAAGCTGTGGCTATCGGCGTGATCATATCCGCACCGATGGGTCCTGTGGGTGTGCTCTGCATACAGCGCACACTCAACAAAGGGCGCACCGTAGGCTTCTGCACAGGGGTGGGCGCTGCCATATCCGACCTCATGTATTGCCTGCTCACAGCCTTCTGTCTCAGCTTCGTGGAGGATTTCCTGCTGCGGCATCAGGCCGTGATCTCGCTCTGCGGCAGTGTGCTGCTGATCCTTTTCGCACTCTATCTGTTCCGCTCCAATCCCGCGGCTCAGCTCAAGCCCCGCGGCAAGCCGAAAACATCGGTGAAGACCTCGATCATAACCGGCTACTTCTTCACCTTCTCCAACCCGCTGATAGTGTTCCTGATCATGGGCCTCTTCGCCCGGTTCAACTTCCTGGATTCCGGCTATAAGCTATATCACCATATCTTCGCGTTCCTCTTCATCTTCGCAGGCGCTCTCGGATGGTGGTACGGCGTCACATACTTTGTCAACAAGCTCAAGGCGCACTTCAACCTGCGCTCGCTCTGGCTAATAAACCGCATCACAGGCTCCATAATACTGATCTTCTCGCTTGTGGGTGTGGTCACAAGTATCATATCCCTCACCAAACCATGAAGCGGCGCCTCGGGATAATCCTGGTCATTCTGCTGCCGCTCACAGCTTTGGCGGCACGCCGCCCGGTGAGCGACATTTACCTGAGCCCGCAGGCCGGGTTCATGCCCGCCGCCGACCATAAAGGCTCACCATTGGTCACCGACACAGCCATCCGCCTCGACATACCCGCAGCCGCCGGCGAGTTCCGGCTCGACGTCTCGCTGGCCGATCTGAGCGCGAAAACGTCGCTTACAAGAGACTCAAAGGCGCCGGGCTATAAGATAGTGTTCACCGACACGGAGGGCGAAAGGATAGCGCTTCACGTCTCCCCCTTCCCGTCGACCGACAACGGGCTGCGCTCAGGCTACACCCTCTTTGCGACCCGGGGCCGAGAGCCGGTGCAGCTGAAAGATCCGCTCTTCCCCTCGGAACAGGGCGAAGCCGTGATTCAGGCAGAGCTGCGCGACGGCTCACTCACCTTCACTGCGGTTGCGCCCGGCCGCGAACAGCAGCCGATCTTCGCCATAGACGGTGTCCGCGGCGACAGGATAGTCAGCGCCGCCATAGAGCCCGACCCGAGCGCCACACTGCGCATAGGCATGGTGAGGCTGCGGCTCTACCCCTCGCTGCGGCAGCGCCTCGCCACGGGACTGACCGCGCGGCAGACCGACGGGCTGCTGGCCCGTCTCCCGGACCCTTCGCAACGTAATCTGTCGGGACGGTGGAAGATTCTCGACTACGATCTCGACGACAAATATCTGCAGCTTGGAGGAGACTATACGCTCGCCATCGTCCCGGCCGAAGAGCTCCCTCTCCTTGCCGAATTTGCCGGGCGTAACCCGGGCAGCCGGGCCATCGTCTACCTCGGCGGCGCGTCGGCCTACGGCAGCGAGTGGGAGCCCGGTATGCTAAAAGGGTTACTCATCCCCACCGGAATACTCGGCATCTGGCGCACCGTCTGGATCGATCCCGAGGGTAACGGTCTGCAGGGCATACCTTTCGGCGACCTGCTCTCGGTCCCGGCCGAAGCCACGGCCCAGACCGACGACGACGCATCCGAACTCACCATCTCATTTCCCAATCTTTACTCATCGATCCGCCTCATCCGCTTCTGAAGAACCTGCGGACGGGGTTGTCCACGGCTTCTGCCGGGAGTCTCGGGGCTCCAGCGGAGCGGAATACCATACCCGCACGCGACGGCAAAAAGGGCCGCACCGGATTCTTCCGGCACAGCCCCTTCTGTATCTGCATCCGAGCGGTCCGGGTGCGCCGCTGAGGGTGTAACGGAGCCGCTATTGCGCGGTTAGATTATTTCACGATCTTCTGAGCCTTTCCGTCGGGCGACACTACGATGTAGATGCCTTTGCCGACGTTTATTTCACGAAAGGAACGACCGCTGCCCACACGCATACCCTGCATGTTATAGACAGTGTAGGTGCCGTTTTCAGTAGCTATGCCGGCCACACTGCCCGGGGAGACTCGCCCAAAGTGTAGATCCAGGTCACACCCGGAAGCATTTTGTCGACAGGAGCGTCGGAGAAAACCTGAGTTTTTTCATCCCAGCAGATGCCACGCTTCGGACTCCTGTTCTGAGCGTAGGCCGGGATCATGGCGGCAAGCATACAGCCTGCCAGTAAGATTT
>SFOK01000105.1 GCA_004552395.1 Bacteroidales bacterium
TTTTGACATGACAAAGCCCCGGCTTGTGAAAGTCAGGGCTTTGTTTTATGTTTTACAGCATGTTATGAAAAGAGGCTGCGCCTATTTTGACACAGCCTCGCCAGTAAATTAGGTCCTTAAAGCCCTTAAAGCCGTTAGTGACTTAAAGACTTTAAAGACCTTATTTCCCTCAGGGTACTTAAATAGCTTGTTTTATCGGCAGCCGTTAAAGACCTTAAAGACCTTATCCGATCTCAAGTGCGACCTTCCCCGATCTCACTTGAGCCCGAAGATCCGCTTCAGGTTCTCGACCTCGTCGGTCTCCTCCCACGGGAACAGTCTCACCGTCATCTCCTTGTCGCCCGCATCGGCGTAGCGCGAACGGAAATGCTTAGTCACTGTGCGCGGTTCGCGTCCCATATGTCCGTAAGCCGCTGTCTCAAGATAGATAGGCTTCTTCAGGTCGAAACGCTCTATGATTGCGGCCGGACGCAAATCGAAATGCTTGGACACGATAGCAGCTATCTCCCCGTCCGACTCCTTCACGTGCGAACGCCCGTAAGTGTTCACAAACACACTCACCGGCTCAGCCGTGCCTATTGCGTAGGCTATCTGCACAAGAGCCTCGTCGGCCACCCCGGCCTTCACCAGATTCTTGGCGATATGGCGTGCCGCATATGCCGCCGAGCGGTCAACCTTCGACGGGTCTTTGCCCGAGAATGCGCCGCCGCCGTGAGCGCCGCGGCCGCCGTAGGTGTCCACAATTATCTTGCGGCCCGTCAGACCGGTGTCTCCGTGAGGACCGCCGATCACAAACTTGCCGGTCGGGTTCACGAGCAGCTTGTAATCTGTCGAGAACAGCTTCCGGATCTTATCGGGCAGCTTGGCTACGACGCGAGGTATCAGCACCTCCTTCACATCCTTGCGTATCACCGACAGCATATCCTCGTCGGCTTTCAGTTGCGCCTCCGCAGTCTCGGCCACCGGCGCTATGAACTCGTCGTGCTGCGTGGAGACCACTATCGTGTCGATGCGGAGCGGATCGCCCGCGTCGGAATATTCTATCGTGACCTGGCTCTTGGAGTCCGGACGCAGATACGTCACCTCCTTGCCCTTGCGGCTGTAGGTCATCTGCTTCCCTTCGCGGCGTATGGCGGCAAGCTCCTCCACAAGCCGGTGCGACAGCTCCAGCGTCAGCGGCATCGCATTCTCCGTCTCGTTGCAGGCATAACCGAACATCATGCCCTGGTCGCCGGCACCCTGCTCCTCGCCGTCCTTGCGGTCCACGCCGCGGTTTATGTCGGCGCTCTGTTCATGAATAGCGCTCAGCACACCGCACGAATCCGAGTCGAAACGGTACGCCCCGCGGTTATATCCTATCCGGTTTATCACGGTTCTAACCTCGTCCTGAAGATCAATGTAAGCGTCGCTCTTCACCTCGCCGGCCACTATCACCTGGCCGGTGGTGCAGAGTGTCTCCACAGCCACTTTCGACTCCGGGTCGTAAGCAAGCAGATAGTCGAGAATTGCGTCGCTGATCTGGTCCGATACTTTGTCGGGGTGTCCTTCGCCCACCGACTCCGATGTAAATAAATAGCTCATAATTTTTCTCTTGTCGTTTTGTTTCTTATTGCTTCAGCGGACCTAAGGCAGTATGGTGTGCGCCAGAGCGTGGCCACAAAAAAATCAGGCTCGGGCTGCACTCGCTCGTGTGCATGCTCAAGCCGTGGCCTCTGCCGACCGCCCGGTATATCTCCCCCCCGGCGGCGACGCAGGATGCAGTTTTAGCATTTTTTCGAGTGGTTGCAAGCAGCCAAATTTGTCCACTATCGGCCGCGAAATTACTCTTTTTTTTTATTACTGCAAAATTTTCGGACCCTTTTAACATTCTCTAAACTTTTTGAACTAATTTTGCCGTGCCAATACCACCCCTGTCTTTGAATAAGTAAGTCGAAGAAATTAGCTTATAGAAATTTTGATTGAATTTTGAGATGTTTTTTTGATTGAGTGAAGGAGCTTAGCGTGTTCTAAGCAACTGAACGAAAGCGAAAAAAGCACTCAAAAGGCTTCAAAATTTCATAAGTAGTTTTTTGACTTACGTTTAAAGTTGATATAAACTAATTTCTGAGAGTTACTTATGTTCGACCTTATTTACGGCCCCGGCGCCCGAACTGTCCTGCTCCGACGCCGCGTTGCCGACGATCTCGACTCGCTCCCTCTCGCCCCCGACGCCGCGTTGCCCCCCGCCGCTTTCCTCTTCGAATCTTCCGGACTCACCTTCAGGGTACGCTCTGCCGGCGATGACGCCCCCCTCAGGGACTGCTACAGCATATCTGTACGCGAGGCTTTCTCCCGCCTCCCGGAGCACCTCTACCGAGCAGTCGTGAAAGGCTCGGAACTCCTTCAGCTCGATGCGGCACACAGATTCTGCGGCTTCTGCGGTGCCCCGGCCGTGCGTCGCGGACCGCTCATGAGGGTCTGCTCCCGATGCGGCAAAGAGCTCTTCCCGCAGGTATCCCCGTGCGTGATCGTGCTCGTGAAGCGCGGCGACGACGAGGCTCTCCTCGTCCACGCCCGCAATTTCCGCACCCGCTCGTTCGGTCTCGTGGCCGGATATGTCGAGACGGGCGAGACGCTCGAGGAGTGCGTTGCTCGCGAGATTCAGGAAGAGACATCGCTCCGGGTGCGAAATATCAGATATATAGGCAGCCAGCCCTGGCCCAATCCGGGCAACCTCATGGTCGGCTTCACGGCCGAATATGCCGGCGGCGAACTCCGCTTTGCCGACGGCGAACTCACCGAAGGCGGCTTCTTCTCGCGCCATAATCTCCCCTCGCTCCCCACAGGCTCAAGCATCGCACGAAAGATGGTCAACCTCTGGCTCGAACGCAAAATCTGACGCCGCTTCTTCTCCAATCATAACCCTGATGTCACTATGCAATCCCTCAGTCCGAAAATATCCTCATACCCGGCGGCAAGGAGCTTTATGGTCCTCGCCGCTGTATTCCTGTTTTACTCCCTGATGATTGTCTGGGGCCGATCATGATCGACGACTGGGTCTTCCTCAGTCGCTTCGAACAAGCCGGCGGAAACATGTTCAGCCTCGCTGCAATCAACGGCGCTGTCGACAATCTCCGCATCTCCAACCTCGTGGAGCCTTACGTTCTTGTCTCCTCTCCCTGGAAAGAGATTTTCCCCTGGGTCAACGGCCTCGCTGTCGCTTACCTCGTTTGGGCTGCCGGCTATTTCATAAGCGGACGGCGCATACCGCAGGCTCACCTCCTCTGCTTCATCTGGCTCGGTGTAACGCTCTTCATCCCCTGGCGTAATTTTCTCTTTGTCCGCGACTACGCCCTCAATTACCCCTGTTCCGCCGCCCTCGCTTTAGTATTCGTGCTCTGTATGTTCCGTTGGCGCAGAAAACTCTCGGAGCAGGGCTTTCAGTCCTCTATCCGTGGCATAGCCGCGCTCGTCGGCCTCTGCATCTTTGCCGTCCTTTTCGGCGGCTGGCACGAGGCTCCGGCCCTTGCATCGCTCACCGGCTTCTTTGTTCTTCTTAATCTCGGTCGACGACAGCTCTCTCCCTCGTTGATTCAGAGAGGCTGTGTCAAAATAGGCGCAGCCTCTTTTCATAACCTGTTGTAAAACATAAAACAAAGAGGCTGCGCCGTAAACCTTAATTACGACACAGCCTCCTAAGCGGGGAAGGCTCTCGCGCTCAGCCGTCAAACCAAGCCTCTCGCGCTCCGCTCTCAGAGCGTGGCGCGCGCTGTTTTGGAGCGTTTGTCGCGGTGGAACACTGCCGCTTTCACCATCCGGCAATCGGCCGGGAGAGCAATCGGCTCCCCATCGTAAAGGGCTGATGTCGCGGTCGGCTCTGTGCCGTCCAAGGTATAGCGGATACGGAACGCTCCGTCGCCCCCCAGCGGATATGTGGTATTGAAATCCACTGTGCGCACAGCTCCGTCAGTTCCCGCTTCAGAAATCCTGATACCGGGCAGACGCAGACGGTAGCTGTATCCTCCCTCGTCCCAGAGCGGTATCTCTGTCGCGGCTATCTGCTGCAGGAAACGGCCGTCGCTGTAAGTGACCCTGTCGCCGTTCCATGCCCGTTCGGCCAGACCGGTCATCTTCGGCAGCAGGAAATCCTCCAGGTTCTCGCGCCCGCGGATCGTCTCCGCGAAAAGCTGACCCGACAGGCCCAGTATCCTCCCCTTGTCGCCGGGACGCGTCTCCACAAGATCCTTCGGATAGCCGTGGAGTGTCCGCAGCTCGTCAACCGGTGTGCCGCCCCAGTTCAGGCCGCGCTCCTGCGGGTCGTAAAGCGGCATCTGATCCAGATAGAAATAATCCACATTGCTGATTACCACCGGATAACCGCCCTCCAGGGCGTGGCGTGTCGCCGAGTCGTCGGCCTGCGACGAATAATGCCAGCAGTTGGTCATATACACATTCGGAGCCACTTCCGCCTCATAATCGGCGCCATGGCCTATCGCTATCTCCTGCCATCCGGCTATCGGCACTCCTAAGCGCTGCATCTCCTTGTTGATGCGGCGCACGAACCAGGCGTGAACATCCCCCTGATCCTTAAGTCCCTGCTCGGCCATCAGTCGGCGCACAGCCGCGCTGCCGTCCCACGCTCCGGCTGCCACCTCGTCGCCGCCGATATGTATTGCCTCGAGCGGAACACCGGCCTCGTCATACATATTCTTGAGCTCCCCGTAGACCTTCCCTAAGAAACGGTATGTGCTCTCTAAGGCGGGGTTCAGAGCGTTGTCGTGGAACTCCTGCGCCGACGTGTAGACACTCGTATCGCCCGGCTCCACAAGCCTGTAGCTGTCGTCGCCCGTAGCCCGGAAGCGCTTCTCCATAGCCACACGGGCCGCACGCGCATGCCCCGGCGACTCTATCTCGGGTATCACGGATATACCCCGGCTGCGGGCATAGCGCAGCAGATCCTTGAACTGTTCGCGCGTATAGTATCCGTTGGCCGTATTGTCCGATTCCGGCGAACCGTCGCCGGTGTATATCTGTAGCAGACGGTCCGACTCGTCGGTCGTGTAGCCGCGCCGCGAAGCAACCTCGGTCAGCTCGGGCAGACCGGCTATCTCCACTCGCCACGCCTCGTCGTCGGCGATATGGAAATGCAGTTTGTTGAAACCGTAGGCCGCAAGCAGGTCGATAACCCGGCGTATCTCCTCAGGCTTCTGGAAATTGCGCGCCACATCGATCATCACGCCGCGATAACTGTAGGTCGGCTCATCCTCGATCGTCGCGTCCGCCACACGCTTGCCGCCGCTGCGCGCCGCCAAAGCCGCATAACGCTCCATCGCTAAGGTCTTACCCTCGGCCGACGACTCCACAGTCGCCTTACCCTTCCTGATCCGGATTCGGTACGCTTCTCCCTTCAGCTTCTTGTTCTGCTTCCACGAAGCCTTCTCCGGAAGTATGCTCGTCCCCTTCTCCAAGGTCACCTTGCGGAACTGAGGGATCAGAGCGTAAGGATCGGCATCGGGTGTCATCTCCGCCTTCATCCGGGCATTGTCAGCATAGATCTTACCCGCGTCAGCAGGCTCCACGAAAAACAGCGAATCAGCGATCCGGCGCTTCACTTCCACTTTCACCGGCTCACCCGCCGTATCCACCAGATGAAAACCCTCCGGTATCCAGCAGATAGTCGGGAAACGCCGCCACGGCAGCACAATATCCGCCTCAACGGTACCTCCCTGCAGGAAACGCGGCGACTCCACCGCATAATAGCCCGGCAGAAGCTCCATAGCCGTATCGCCCGGAACCACAGCCTTGATCGGTGTGCCGAAACGCGTGAACGCTACCCTTGTGAACGGCCGCTCACTGTGTATACGCAGTCGCTCCGTGTGCGACACCGAGTCCGTCCTGATCACCGACCATTCCACCACCGGCATATTATCATTAGCAGCACCCATTAGAGGCGCCAAGAGAAAAAGCAGAGAAAACCGTTTCATCACACCGAGTCTTATAAGTTGTAATAGATTTTATGTCAATCGAATAATCCGGAAAGTCTTAATCGAAGATCCGGAAAGTCTTGATCGAATCCTGTTTATTCGGGCCTGAGCCTGATAGGCGAGCCGTTGCTATATTTTGCAAATTTACATCATTTATCCCGCATTTCATAACTCGACCTTTATCCTCGCCATCCAGTCAGCCGGTGTCTCCAATGGTCGCAACGGCTTCCGCAAGGATAAATCCGGCGAAAAACTTGCCGAGAGTGAAGAAGACCTCCTCGAACACCGCACCGACGGCACCGACGCTTTCGACACTCTCTACATCGGAGCCGAGAAATTCCCAAATCACGACTCTTTCAGCCTGTCAATGTCAGGCGTAATTTGATTTCAGTTGAGAGGCTTAGCATCTCAACTGAAATTATAAAAAGCCGAAAGTCAATCGCATTGTTAAAAGAGTCGAC
>SFOK01000106.1 GCA_004552395.1 Bacteroidales bacterium
AAGCAGATGCCTAAGTGGAATCCGGGCAAGAATAACGGCACGACTGTGCGAAGCTACTTTGTCCTGCCATTCAATTTCAAATTGCAAAACGATTGACGCCGGACATATTATTTACATATATTATTTACTTAAAAAATAGTTTAGCATAAAGAAGTGATAACCGTACAGAATCTCGGGGTCGAATTTTCGGCCAAATCACTTTTCTCCTCCGCGAGTTTTGTGGTGAACGACACCGACAAGATTGCTCTCACGGGCAAAAACGGTGCCGGTAAATCCACTATGCTCAAAATAATAGCCGGTCTGCAGAAACCTACCTCGGGCTCTGTGGGTATACCGGCTGACTTCACCATCGGCTATCTGCCGCAGCAGATGAATGTGGCCGACTCCACGACTGTGGTCGACGAGGTGAAGAAGGTGTTCTCAAAGGCGCTCTCGCGTCAGGACGAGATCGACAGGATTTCTCAGAGCCTGGCAGAGAGAACGGACTATGATTCGCAGGAGTATCACCGGCTCATAGACCGGCTGTCGTATCTCAATGAGCGCATAGCCATTGAGGGTGTGAACAATATGCAGGCCGACATAGAACGTACTCTCATGGGCCTTGGCTTCGAACAGAGCGACCTGAACCGCCCCACGGCTGAGTTCTCCGGCGGCTGGCGCATGCGTATCGAGCTGGCCAAGATACTGCTGCAGCGTCCCGACCTGCTGCTGCTCGACGAGCCCACGAACCATCTGGACATTGAGTCGATACAGTGGCTCGAAGGGTTCATACAGCAGAAGGCCAAGGCGGTGATGCTCGTGAGCCACGACCGCGCTTTCATCGACAATGTCACAAACCGCACCATCGAGATATCGTGTGGCAAGATCTTCGACTATCGCGTCAACTATTCGCATTATCTGCAGCTGAGGGCCGAGCGCCTCGAACAGCAGATGCGCGCCTACGAGAACCAGCAGCGCGAGATCGCCGACATAAAGGATTTCATAGAGCGTTTCCGCTATAAGCCCACCAAGTCGAACCAGGTGCAGAGCCGCATAAAGCAGCTCGAGAAGATCGTGCCGATTGAGGTTGACGAGGTGGACCGTTCGCATCTGAGTCTTAAATTCCCGCCGGCTCCCCGCTCGGGCGACTTCCCGCTCATACTCGAGAATGTGGGCAAGGCTTACGGCGACCATCAGGTATTCGACCATGCCGAGTTCACTCTGCGTCGCGGCGAGAAGGTGGCTTTCGTGGGCAAGAACGGTCAGGGCAAGTCCACTCTCGTGAAGTGTATCATGGGCGAGATACCGTTCACCGGCTCGCTCCGCATCGGCCACAACGTGAAGATCGGCTATTTCGCTCAGAATCAGGCGCAGTTGCTCGACGGCGAGATCACCGTCTTCGACACCATAGACCGTGTTGCCACCGGCGACATACGTACCAAAATACGCGATATTCTGGGTGCTTTCATGTTTGGCGGCGAGGCTTCGGACAAGAAGGTGAAGGTGCTCAGCGGCGGCGAGAAGACCCGTCTGGCCATGATACGTCTGCTTCTGGAGCCGGTGAACCTGCTGATACTCGATGAGCCCACCAACCATCTGGATATCAGGACCAAGGACGTGCTCAAAGAGGCTATCAAGAGTTTCGACGGCACTGTGATTGTGGTGAGCCACGACCGTCAGTTCCTCGATGGACTCGTGAGCAAGGTCTACGAGTTCGGAGGTGGCAAGGTACGCGAGTATCTGGGGGGTATCTACGACTTCCTGGAGCACAAGAAGCTCGACTCGCTGCGCGATCTGGAGAGGTCGCCTCAGCAGAAGCCGGACAAGAGCCAGACTCCTGCCCAAGCACCCGCTCCCGCTCAGGATAAGGCGGCAAAGGCTTCGGATAAGTCGGTAAAGGCTCAGGAGGCTCCCAATGCTGAAAAACGCCGACTCTCGTATGCCGAGCAGAAGGAGATGGAGAAGATACTCAAACGCGCCCGCAAGGCTGTGAAGGATGCAGAGCAGCAGATCGCCGCGCTCGAGCAGCAGCAGGCGACTGTGGAGGAGAAACTCTCGCAGGGCGACAGCAGCGAGGATACGCTCGGGGCTTACGCCAAGGTGCAGAAGGAGCTCGAAAACGCCATGAGTGTCTGGGAGCTCGCACAGATGGAGCTCGACCGCCTCGAAAGCGGCAGCTGATACCTTGTAATGTAAAGTAATGTAAAGGATTTAACAACGAAAACAAAATGAATAAAGATATGAATATCAAGACTATGCTCGCTTCTGCGGCTGTGTGTCTGCCTCTGTTTGCCTCGGCCGCTCCGGCCGGCGAACGCCATGGCATCGACCCGCAGAATCTCGACCTCAATGTGAAACCGGCCGATGATTTCTACGACTTCGCCTGCGGCGGCTGGATGGCTGGGCATCCTCTCACGGCCGAGTATTCGCGCTTCGGCACCTTCGATGCCCTGCGGGAGAACAACCGTCTGCAGCTCAAGGAGCTGATTCTGAACCTCGCCTCCAACCCCGACGCGAAGGTGAAAGGTTCCAACGCACAGAAGGTGAGCGACCTCTATGCTTTGGGCATGGACTCGGTGCGTCTCAACCGCGAAGGAGCCGCTCCGCTCCGTCCGCAGCTCGACCGCATAGCCGCCATGACCGACGATAACTTCATGGAGACTGTGGCCTGGATGCACAATGGTATAGCGTCTGTCTTCTTCGCCACAGGCGTAGGTGCCGACTCCAAGAACTCCGACATGAATATTATGCACATAGCCGAGGGCGGCCTCGGACTGGGCGACCGCGACTATTATCTGGAGGATAACGACACCAACAAGGCTATCATGGCCGCTTACGAGAAGTATGTGAAGCGTCTCATGGAGCTTGTGGGCTACGATGAGGCCGCTCAGCAGCGCGTCTGGGACAATGTGATTGCTGTGGAGAAGGAGATGGCCAAGGTGAAGATGACCCGCGAACAGCGCCGCAACCCGCAGCTCCGCTACAACATAAAGAGCTATGCTGACCTGCAGAAGGAGTATCCCGGCATCGACTGGGATGTCTACTTCAAGACTCTCGGCATCGCGCGTCCCGACTCGGCCAACGTCAGCTCGACCGGCTACATGGAGGCTATCAGCAAGATTCTTCAGGAACTCCCGCTGCAGGCCCGAAAAGACTTCATGACCTTCCGTGCTATCGACGACGCCACGGGCCTTCTCAGCGACGATTTCGCAGAGGCGAGCTTCGAGCTATACGACCGTGTGATGAGCGGCAAGGAGGAGATGGAGCCGCGTTGGAAAAGAGCCATGGCTATACCGGGCTCAATGCTCGGCGAGGCTGTGGGCGAGCTCTATGTCAACAAATATTTCCCGGCCGAGAACAAGGCCTATATGGTTGAGCTTGTGGAGAATCTCCGCACGGCCCTCGGTCAGCATATCGACAACCTCGCCTGGATGAGTCCCGAGACAAAAGCCAAAGCCCGCGAGAAACTCGCCGCCTTCACTGTGAAGATCGGTTATCCTGACAAGTGGAAAGATTATTCGGCCATAGAGATCGACCCCTCGAAATCATACCTCGACAATGTGCTACAGGCCTCAATCTGGTATGTTCAGGATAATTATGCAAAACTCGGTAAGCCGGTCGACAAGACCGAATGGCACATGACCCCGCAGACGGTCAACGCTTACTATAATCCGACAACAAACGAGATCTGTTTCCCGGCCGGCATCCTGCAGGCTCCTTACTTCGACATAACAGCCGACGATGCGCTCAACTACGGCGGCATAGGCGTGGTGATAGGCCACGAGATGACCCACGGCTTCGACGATCAGGGCCGTCAGTTCGACAAGGAGGGCAACCTCCACGACTGGTGGACAGCCGAGGATGCGGCTTCCTTCAACAAACTGGCCGACGCTCTCGCAGCACAGTTCGATCAGATCGAGGTGTCACCCGGTGTTCATGCCAACGGACGCTTCACACTGGGCGAGAACATAGCCGACCAGGGAGGTCTTCGTGTGGCTCTCACTGCTTACCGGAACCAGCAGAAAGCCAAAGGCGCCAAGCCCGCAGAGATAGGCGGTTTCTCGCCTCTGCAGCGCTTCTACCTCTCGTATGCCGGTCTCTGGGCAGGCAATGTCCGTCCCGAGGAGATACTCAAACGCACCAAAACCGACCCTCATTCTCTCGGCCGCTGGCGTGTCAACGCCACACTGCGCAACATTGAGCCTTTCTTCGAGGCGTTCTCGATCCGCGAAGGCGACAAAATGTTCCGTCCTGACAATGAGCGTGTTGTAATTTGGTAAAAATTCTTTCAAATGACCCGATTGAAACTTTTCCTGATGACTCTGATCCTGCTTCTTTTTTCAGGAGCAGGACAGGCCGTGGCTGCAGGAATCAACTTCGACAACGAATCCCTCTCTTACACAATATCTTACAAGTGGGGCCTGGTGCAGAAAGATGCCGGCAAAGCTACACTGACGCTAAAACATTCCGGCAACAACTACGAGATAATACTTGCGGCCCGGACTCTCCCCTGGGCCGACAAAATTTTCTCAGTCCGCGACACTCTCGCTGCGGTGATAAGTAAAGCCGATCTCAAGCCGGCCACATACATCAAGACCACCCATGAGAACGGCCGCTATCGCAAAGACGTGATACGCTATACCTACATGATGAATCATGTCTACGGCACCTGCACCCGCTATAAGAAGAACAAAGGTAAGCTGGAGAAGACAGTGAAGAAATTCAGTGCCACAGGTCCGACGTTCGATATGCTGAGCATTTTCTACTATGTGCGCTCGCTCGACTATAACAGCATGAAACCCAACACGGTAAAGAAGGCAAAGCTTTTCTCCGGCTCCGGCACCGAGACCCTCAGAATCCGCAACAAAGGTGTGGAGAAAGTATCTGTGCCGGCGGGTAAGAATTTCCGTTGCTATCACTTAGTGTTCTCCTTCACCTCCGATTCCGGCAAAGAGTCGGGAGTGCCTATGGATGTGTGGGTTACAGCCGACAACGCACATATCCCGGTCCGCTTCGAGGGGCATCTCCCCATCGGCAAAGTCCGGGCCTTCCTCACCTCCGCCAAATAGACTCAGCTCCTGACTGAGGCTCCGGCAGTTTCAGATTTTAGCTCCGCATCAGGATCGATGGATCAGATTTGGAGTTGGATCAACTCTTGGGATTGGATCAGATTTTGGAGTTGGATCAGCTTTTGGGGTTGGCGAGGGAGGAGTTGTAGTAGAGGGGATCGCCTGTGACTTCTTGACCAACGAAAGAGGGGAGAGGAGGCATGATGTCGGCCGAAGGGAGTTCTACCTCGGCCACCACGAGTCCCTGACGTGCGCCGTGAAACTCGTCGACCTCCCAGAGATAACCTTCGTACGGCACCAGATAGCGGGTCTTGTCTATGATCGTGCCCAGAGCGAGTTTGAGCATCTCGCGAGCATCGGCCATATCCACCTCGAACTCGATCTCTACGCGTGAATCAGCCCTGTCTGTCTTCTCCGTCACGGCTTTTGCGGAGCTTTGGGTAGCGTCTGAGGTTGTGTTGCTGAGGGCGGGGGCTTCTTTCGCAGTGCGCGAGGAGAGACCTTTCACGGTGATAAAGGCGCGGTTATCGGCTATGCGCACTCTGACGGTGCGGCATGGGTCCACCGAGAGGTAGCCTTGCATGATATGTCGGCTGCCGGTAGCTGCGGATTTGTATGAGTTGTTGACTGTAAGGAATTTACGTTCTATTTCTATGCCCATGAGTCGCGTGTGTTGATCTGGCGGAAAGAGTCTTTGTGGCTGCGCGGAACTGCCTTTGTTGCGTTATATCTTACAGAGGTTTTAATAATTCCGACAAATTGACCAATGCGGTATGCGGGAAAAATGCTAACTTTGCAACGTTTTTCCCTGCTGAATCCACACACCGTACACTCTATTTCTGGTGCTACGCAGACGGAAAAGCGGCCTCTCGCAGGCACTCACCCTGTACTAAAAATGAAGGATCATAAAAACAAAACGTAATGAAAGAAACCAATCTACCGGAAAATGCCTTTCGCCCCCTGCAGGAAGGAGAAACGTATGAGCCGCTGATGTCGGCCCATCGCACTTACCGCGAAGTGACCCCTTGGAGTATCTTCTGGGGCGTACTGATGGCCATCATCTTCTCGGCCGCCACCGCCTATTTGGGTTTGAAAGTAGGACAGGTCTTCGAGGCCGCCATTCCCATCACCATCATTGCCATCGGACTGTCGGGCGCCACGCACCGCAAGGACCCCTTGGGCGAGAACGT
>SFOK01000107.1 GCA_004552395.1 Bacteroidales bacterium
AAGAATGCGAAATTTTTGCTAATTTTGTAGGAAATTGGGGTGGAAGGCCCCGATGGATTTATTCGATGAACGAATAAGACTGAACAGGAACCAAAAAACGAACTGAAACGGAGAATAATTAAAGGATACGAAATAATAAACGAATTTAATATGTTTTCAGGTATAGTTGAAGAAGCCGCTTTGGTGAAGGATATCAAGCGGGAGGAGGGTAATCTGCATCTGACTCTGAGCTGCAGTTTCACCGATGAGCTGAGCATTGATCAGAGTGTGGCTCACAATGGCGTGTGTCTGACGGTGGTCTCTCTGCCGGGCGACGGCACATATACTGTCACGGCGATTCAGGAGACTCTGAACCGCAGCAACCTGGGCGACCTCAAGCCGGGTTCGCTCGTGAATCTGGAGCGCAGCATGCGTCTGGACGGGCGTCTGGACGGCCATATCGTGCAGGGGCATGTTGACACCACGGCTGTCTGCACCGAGGTGAAGGATGAGGACGGCAGCCGCCGCTACACTTTCCGCTACAAGGCCGATCCCGAGCTTGTGAAAAAAGGGTATGTGACGGTAGAGAAGGGCTCTGTAACCGTGAACGGTGTGAGTCTGACGGTGTGTGATTCCGAGCCGGAACAGTTCAGTGTGGCTATTATTCCCTACACATTCGAGAACACGAATTTCCAGCAGATAGAGCCCGGTACGAAGGTGAATCTGGAGTTCGATATCATCGGGAAATATATAGCCCGCATGATACCTCAGTGATGAAACGGTTTGACGCGGGCTGATGGCTGAATCTCTGAGAGAGAAGACGGCGGGCGGTTTCCTCTGGAACTCGCTCGATTATATGGGTGTGGCGCTGGTGAATTTCCTCACCACAGTCATACTCTCCAGGCTTCTTGCGCCCGAAATATTCGGGCAGATAGCGATGCTGGAGATCTTCATCCTCGTGTCGATGATTTTCATAGAATCGGGGTTCACCACAGCACTTATCCGCAAGCAGGACCGCACGGCCGACGACGAGACCACAGTGTTCCTGTGCAACCTCGGCGCGGCATTGATTCTTGGCGGAGCGTTCTATCTATGTGCGCCGCTTATCGGGGAGTTCTACGGACGTCGCGGCCTCACCTCAGTCACCCGATTGCTTGCCGTGACATTACCCGTCAACGCCTTGGGTATAGTGCAGATCTCGCGGCTGCGGGCCGAGATGCAGTTCAGGAAATTGACAGCGGTAAACGTAGCCTCGGCTATCGTATCAGCTATCACAGCCACCATATGTGCACTGACAGGACAAGGTATTTACGCCCTGGTCTGGCAACAGATCTCGCTGGCGGCGACACGATCCTTGCTGCTGTGGCTGACCGGAAGAGGATTCCGATTCACTGTCTTCTCCCGGAGCTCTTTCCTCTCACTCTTCGGCTACAGCTGGAAGCTGATGGCCTCATGGCTGATATACACCGTATATACGAACCTATATGCCGTGGTGATAGGCAAGCTGTTCACGCCCTCAGCCGCAGGTCTGTTCTGGCGCTCCAGGTCGCTGGCTTACTACCCTGCCACAGCATTCACGTCGGTGGTTCAGGGCGTCAGTTTTCCGGCCATGAGCAAGATACAGGAGACCGACACGCGACTGCGCAGCGCCTACGCCACGATGCTGCGAATGAGCGCCTGGGGGCTCTTCCCCGTCATGATATGGCTGAGCGTGTTTGCCCGACCCGTCACAGTGTTTCTCTTCTCCGAGAAGTGGCTGCCGTGCGTGCCGTATATCCGTATCGTAGCGCTTGCCCTTGCGCTCTACCCTATCCACGCCATCAACCTGAACCTGCTCTGTGTAAAAGGTCGCAGCGATCTGTTTCTGCGGCTTGAGATCATCAAGACTCTGATCGGCATCGCTCTGCTTGCCGGCGGAAGTTACTTCGGAGTGACCGGCATCTGCTGGGGATTACTGCTTAATTCCCTGATAGCACTAACACTCAACACCCGCTATACGAGCCCGCTTATACAACTCAGCCTCCGGCGACAGATAGGATATCTTGTGCCCGCACTGCTGATGGGCAGCGCCGCAGCGGGATCCGTTTTGGCCGCACTGACTCCTTTCAGCCTGTCAGCCACCGCAGAGACAATATTCTCGCTGCTGCTGACCGGAGCCGTATACTACGGACAATCACTGCTGTTCACGCCCGGAAACGTGCGCGAATTACGCGACATGCGGACCAAAATGAAGCGCAAAAGAGAAGCCGCCGCAGCCGGCGCATAAACATAACCTCAACAGGAAATGATTACAGTCACCTCACCATTACTGCCCGATTTCGAAGAATTCACAGCGCTCGCCCGAGAGATATGGAGCAGCCGGCGCCTCACCAACCAGGGAGAGTTCCACAAGCGCTTCGAGGAGGCACTGTGCCGGTATCTCGACGTGCCGTACATAAGCATCTTCACCAACGGCACCATACCGCTGTTGGCGTCGCTCAAAGCGCTCGAGATCACCGGGGAAGTAATCACTACGCCCTATAGCTTCGTAGCCACAAGCCATGCGCTGAAATGGTGCGGTCTGACACCCGTCTTTGCCGATGCTGACCCGCGCACAGGCAACCTCGACCCGCAATCAGTCGAGAGGCTGATAAGCGACAAGACCACCGCCATATTGCCCGTGCACGTCTACGGCAACCCGTGCGACACCGAGGCAATAAAGCGGATAGCCGAGCACCACGGGCTGAAAGTGATCTACGACGCCGCCCATGCCTTCGGAGTGAGACGCTCCGGGCGAAGCATACTGAGCGAAGGCGACCTGTCGACACTCAGCTTCCACGCCACAAAAGTGTTCAACACACTCGAAGGTGGAGCAGTCGTGTGCCCGACAGCCGCCATGAAGCACAAGCTCGACAACCTGAAGAACTTCGGCATACGCGGCGAGCTTTGTGTGGAGGAGGTCGGCATCAACGGAAAGATGGACGAGCTCCGGGCCGCGTTCGGGCTGCTCAACCTGCGGTGTGTGGACGCAGCCATAGCCGCCCGCAAAGAGCGCAGCGAGCTTTACAGGCGACTTCTCGGCAACGCTTCGCGCGTCGCCTTCACCGAGCGGGACACCGCCACCGAGCATAACTACTCCCATTTCCCCGTGCTGTTCAGCGATAGGGAGGAGCGCGACCGAGTATACGGTCTACTGCTCGACCACGGCTACCACGCACGCCGCTATTTCTACCCGCTCATCACCGATTCGGCTCCCTACGATACATGTCGTGGTGCAGACGCCACACCAAACGCCCGCCACATATCCGACCGAGTGCTCTGTCTGCCGCTTTACCACGACCTGCAATTGAAAGATATCGAAAAGATATGCACCCTGATAAATAATTGTTAAGAGCCGCGGAACTATCCGCCGTGCCGGAATGTTACATAGTTAGAGGCACAATATCAAAGGCACGATCCGAAATACCGGAAAGTCACATCAGCTAAGTAGCTATCCTGCCGACACGGATACCTTTTATAAGCATATTTGCCATCATCCATCTTCTTACCGACATCAACATGATAATCGTATTCGACAATATAATATTCTCACTGCAGCGAGCCGGAGGCATCTCAGCCTTCTGGAGCAAACTCATACGCGGCACCATGGAATCGGGGCTGTTTGACTGCCGGTTTATCGAGGACGACAACGCCCGCAAGAATATCTTCCGCCGGGAGCTGAAGATACCCGAAGAGAAGATTATCCACAGTCGGCGACTAAGCATCCGCAGCCTCCTTTTCGCAGTGAAAGTACCGTCGAAGATTAGCCGCAAGCCGTTCATATTCCATTCATCGTATTACCGGCAGTGCATCGACTCCAAGGCCATAAACGTGACTACGGTCCACGATTTCATTCATGAGAACGGCTTGCAGGGGAGCTGGGTATCAAGGCGTGTCTTCTCCATTGTGAAGCGGAATGTGATGAGCGCGAGCCGTGCCCTGATCTGTGTGAGCCGCACCACCCGCGACGAGTTGCTGAAGCGTTACCCTTCGTTCGGCGACAAGATAATAGACGTGGCCTACAACGCCCCGGTGGTGCGGGAGAGCGCATCGAAAGTTCCCAAAAAAGGGAAGGAATATTTGCTGTTCGTAGGCGCTCGCGGCGGCTATAAACATTTCATGTTTGCATGCCGTCTGGCCGCCATGGAACGCATGAAGCTTGTCATAGCCGGCGAGCCGATAAAGGCCAAGGAACGACTGGCTCTGCTCAAATACTGGGGCCTGAAATATGAAGTCGAACTGCGCCCCGACAATAAGCGGATGGCGCAACTCTATGCCGGCGCTCACTGCCTTCTGTATCCGTCGGAGATGGAAGGGTTCGGACTCCCGATCGTGGAGGCGCAGAGCTACGGCTGCCCCGTGCTCACCATGAAGAGGTCCGCTATGCCCGAGACCGGCGGCGCCGGGGCATTATATCTGAGCGACTACGATGTGCGGCAGGGACTCGAGCTGATGCGCAAACTGCGCAACCGTTCGTTCCGCAGCAAGCTCGTGGCGCTGGGCAAGCAGAACGTTCAGCGCTTCAGCTGGGAAAACGCCGTAGACTCGTACATAGCCCTGTATAAGCGGCTTGCCGAGGAGAGCAACGATTACCTTGGATTATCGGCCGTATAGGCACGCCACTTTCCGAAAAGCTCTTCCATGTCGGCCGGTATCGGGGCCTCGAAAAACATCTCCTTGCCGGTGACCGGATGCACGAAACCGAGCGTGCGGGCATGAAGCGCCTGCCTTGGGCAGACCTTGAAACAGTTCTCCACGAACTGACGGTACTTGGCGAAGGTGGTGCCCTTCAGAATCTTGTCGCCGCCGTAGCGGGCATCGTTGAAGAGCGGGTGGCCGATATGCTGCATGTGGACACGGATCTGATGCGTGCGGCCCGTCTCAAGCACACATTTCACTTTAGTGACATATCCGAAACGCTCCATCACCTCATAGTGGGTCACGGCGTGTTTGCCGATCGCGGGGTCGGAGAAGACGGCCATCTGCAGCTTGTCTTTCGGATTTCTCGCAATGTTACCGATGATAGTGCCAAGGTCATCGGTGAAGCTGCCCCAGACCAGAGCCACATATTCGCGTTTCGTGGTCTTGTTGAAGAACTGCAGTCCGAGATGAGTCTTTGCATCGGGCGACTTGGCCACGACAAGTAGGCCCGAGGTATCCTTGTCGATGCGGTGCACGAGTCCGAGGCGCGGGTCGGTGACATCGTAGTCGGGGTTGTCGCGGAAATGCCAGGCGAGAGCGTTGACGAGCGTACCGTCGTAGTTGCCGTGGCCCGGATGCACCACCATGCCCGCAGGCTTGTTGACCACAAGCACGTCGGCATCCTCATAGACAATATCGAGCGGTATATCCTGGGCCACGATCTCGAACTCGTAGCGCGGACGGTCCATGACGATACTCACCGTATCGAGCGGTTTCACCTTATAGCTCGACTTTACCGGCTTACCGTTCACTATTATGCACCCGGCGTCGGCAGCCTGCTGAATACGGTTGCGCGAAGTGCGCTCCATACGGTCCACAAGGAACTTGTCGACACGGATAAGAGCCTGTCCACGGTCGGCCTCGAAGCGGAAATGCTCGTAGAGATCGCGACCGTCTGCAGAGGTGTAAGAGGGCTCCGGGTCGAGCTCCTCACGGGTCACTATCTGATATTTATCCTGAGAATCATCAGCCATCACCTTTTAGCTTGTTTTAAAGAATCCGAGCGGAGCACCGGCTTATTCGAGCTCTTCTTCATACATCTCATTCTCAGTGGGATCCGGCTCCGAGGGAGGCGGCAACTGCGGTTCCAACTCTTCGTTGATTGCCTTGGTCACAGAATCTTCGAGGGCCTTGGTCTGCTGATCCTGCCAGTAGACCCTGTTCATGGTTGAATCGAGCGCGTGCTGACGCGACCCGTCGTAAACCTCCACAATAATGGCCACATTCACGGCTACCTTCTCACCCACTCTCACGGTCTTGGAATTGGCCAGAATGCGTTTGACACGGTCAGAGGTGCCGCTCACATACGTGATACCTATTTTTCTGAAGCCGAGCTCCTCGAGCTGAGCCACAGCCTGACGCTCCGAGTAGCCCTCGAGCGCTATATTTGACGAATTGCCGGAGCTCGGGTCTATGACCACCTGCTTGGGATATACGGCATTGATGTAGAGAAAGACTTTACGGCCCGGCTTCACAGTGGAAAGCGCGTCGGGATACTGCTCAACCACATAGCCCGGTTTCACATTGTCGAGATATAGC
>SFOK01000017.1 GCA_004552395.1 Bacteroidales bacterium
CACTCAGGGTATCGTCACTCTGGAGGATATCATAGAGGAGATTGTGGGCGACATCGACGACGAATACGACGACGACAAGAAACTATATCGCCGCATTGACAAGAACACCTATATATTCGAAGGCAAGACGCCGCTCTCCGATTTCAGCCGCATTACCTGTGTGGACGAGAAGGAGTTCGACAATTATGAGGAGGTGGAGACACTGGCCGGCCTCATCCTGTCGCTTAAATGTGATTTTCCCAAGGAGAAGGAGGCGTTCGTGCTCGGGCGTCTGCGTTTCCTTGTGCTCGGCGTGGAGAAACACCGCATCACTTCGGTGCGTGTCCATGTGATGGCGCCGCAGCCGAATGAGAAAGAGTAAACAGATTATGGAGACTTCATTCATCTACGAGCGTTTCGACGGCCCCGCGGGGATCGGCATAGAGCTTGTCTACGGAGGCGAGAACCACAGCCCGAAGCTGTGGAAGATACTCGCGCGGCAGATATGGACGGAAAACGCTCCCGAAGGTGCTTACCGCGTGATTGAGCATACCGAGGCGGGAGCGCCGCTGCAGGTGTCGGACCTCGACTCGCTCTGCGCTCAACGTATCTCGGTGAGCCACACTGCGTCTGTGTTCGCCGTGGCATCGCGCGAGACGGCCGGTTCGACCGAGGAGTTTCAGGAGTCGGCCATGCTCGGTGTGGATCTGGAAGCCGCATCGCGTCAGCAGGCTCTCAAGGTGCGGGAACGGTACCTCTCGCCCGAGGAACTCGCCCTGATACCGGCCGACGACCTGACGGCCAATGTGCTGGCGTGGACCTGCAAAGAGGCGCTCCTGAAAGCCGGCATGGACCCGAAGGTCGACATACGCGAGGCGCTGCGTATAGAGCGTCTGCCGCTTCCGATAGCGCCCGGAAAGTCTGCGGGAGCGGCTGACCTGGGCAAAGGGAGCGTGACTGCCGATGGCCGCAATTATCCTCTCACACTTGTCACATACCGCCTTCGCCTCGCCACACTGCGCACCCCCGAATATCTGCTCACCCTGGCTTATTGAAGGGGAATGATTTGCCGCAACATATAGGATATCAACCCGGACCGTTTCCTTCCGGCCCGTGGCTGCCTAAATCCGCTGTTAGAAAGAGAATTGGAAAAGCACGTCGACGCGGTTGGCCGTGGCGTGTGTGGTCTATGTTGTTGCGTCGGCCGGCCAGATATTCCACACCGCACTGGATGCGGGAGGTAGGCTCCCAGAAGAGGTTCCAGGCGCCATATAGACCATATTTGTATTCGTCGCCCGCGGCCCCGTAGCGCGGGAAATAGCGTGCTTCGGCGAGCACTATGCAGGTGTAGAGATTAGGGCGGAAATTATACTGTGCGCCGAAGTTGAGACCCATGGCCCAGGGAGCGTAGAGTTCGCTCGGATGGCGGGAATCGTAGGCGAGATCATAGTTTCCGATGCTCAGGTCGCCCATATACGACTGGTAGCCCTGACCGGTGTTTCAAGAAATTATTCCTCACAGAGTAGCGCACCCGATAAATTGCCTCTTCACTGGCGTTTGCCGCGGGTGCGGAATAGTTCGCGCACCCAGACCACGAGCGACGATGCCGCCACGATGATCACAAAATTCAGCGTGCCTTCGGGATTGAAATGCCAGTCAGGCGTGTGGAGCATCGGCGAGACGTTGAAAAATTCGTAGGCTATCTCGGTGATAAACAGCTGCCCGGCCACAATCACCCAGACTATTGCCTTGAAGCCGCCGCTCAGCGGGAGGCGGAAGATGCTCTGCCCCGTCTCGAAGCCGCGCACATCGAACATATACCAGAAGTGAGTCCACACGAACACGGAGAAGATCAGTGTGGCTTCCACAGCCGTCACCGGACCGGCCGGACCGAGCCGCAGCGAGGCGAGCTGAAGCAGACTCGTGATGTCGGCGTGGGCGAAGATCCAGTACAGGATTATGGTGATGAGGAAGAAGATTGTGCCCACGGCGAATATCTCGCGCAGCATGGGGTGCGTAAGTATGGAGGCGCGCCGGTCGCGCGGTTTGTCGCGCATCACACCCGGCGAGGGTGGCAGCGACGATAGCGCCATGGCCCCGAAGGTGTCCATGATCAGGTTTACCCAAAGCATCTGAGTGACGGTAAGCGGCGGCTCCGTCCCCATGAACGAGCCGAACATCACGAGCAGGCAGGCGGCCACATTCACAGTGAGCTGGAAGAGCAGGAAGCGCTGTATGTTCTTATAGAGCGAGCGGCCCCACATCACGGCTCTCACTATCGAGGAGAACGAATTGTCTATGATGGTGATGTCGGAAGCATCTTTGGCCACAGATGTGCCGTCGCCCATGGAGAGGCCCACGTCGGCGGCTTTGAGCGCCGGCGCGTCGTTGGTGCCGTCGCCTGTCACAGCCACCACTTCGCCGCGTGAGCGCAGAGCCTCCACGAGCCGCTTCTTGTCCATGGGCCGGGCGCGGGCTATGATGCGCAGCTCCGGAGCCCGCTTCCGCAACTCGTCATCGGAGAGAGCGGCCAGCTCCGTGCCGGTGATGATGTTATCCGTGCCGTCGGTGTCGTCGTGCCAGAGGCCTGTGCGGCGTCCGATCTCGCGCGCTGTGCCGGGTGTGTCGCCGGTCACTATCTTGACGTCGATGCCGGCGTCGAGCACCTCCTTCACGGCCTGAGGCACATCCTCGCGCACCGGGTCGGAGATAGCCGCGATACCCAGGAAGATGAGGTTCCGGGTCTGAAGCTGTCCGTCCTTGATCCCGGATTCGCCCTGAGGGAGCACACGGTAGGCGAAACCGAGTGTGCGCATGGCCATACCCTGATATTCAAGCAGCAGGGCGTCGAGCTCGGAGCGCGTCACTCCGGGCGACTCGCTGCAGAGACCGTAGACAATCTCGGGCGCGCCTTTCACATACAGTATCCGCCGGCCGGAAGCGCTCTGCACCACCTCTGTGGCCATGTATTTGCGCTCTGTGGAGAAAGGTATCTCGGCCTGCGCTTTGGCGCCCGGGCGAAGCTGCGAATAGTCGGTGCCGCGGTCGCGGAGCCAGAGCAGCAGGGCGCCTTCGGTCGGGTTGCCCAGCACGCTCAGGCGTCCGTCGGCTTCCTCGCCGAGCTGCGCCGTGGAGTTCACGGCTATACCTTCGGCCACGATATCCTCGGGCGGATTGCCGAAAATATCCATGCGGTACACCTGCATGCGGTTCACGGTCAGTGTGCCGGTCTTGTCAGTGCATATCACTGTGGCTGCTCCCATGGTCTCGCAGGCATGGAGCTTGCGCACAAGATTGTTGGTCTGGAGCATGCGCCGCATCGAGTAGGCGAGCGAGAGAGTCACAGCCATGGGGAGCCCTTCGGGCACCGCCACCACGATCAGTGTCACGGCAAGCATAAGCGACTGAAGCAGAGCCGAGAGGAAGGGGAAGATCGAAAAATCGTTGTGGAGAAAATAGAAGATCAGGCGTCCGCACATCATCGCGGCGGCTACTATGTAGGAGGCCACGGAGATCAGCTTCCCGAGGCGTCCGAGCTGTTCGTCGAGAGGCGTTTTGCCGGAACTGTCAATCTGCGCCGACCGGCTCACTTTGCCGGCCTCGGTGGAATCGCCCACAGCCGTGACGAGCATCACACCGTGGCCTTCCATGACTTTTGTGCCGCGAAGCACACGGTCAGTGGGGTAGGTGGCGTCGGGGTCGGCATCCTCGGGCCTGTGACTCTTGTGCGCCATCGGTTCTCCGGTGAGCGTGGACTCGTCGATGTTCAGGGCCGTGGAGTCGAGCAGATGTCCGTCGGCAGGTATCTCTTCGCCGGTGGTTATTGTCACCGTGTCGCCCTGCACCACCTCCTTGCGCGGTATCTGCATGGGGCGCCCCTCGCGTATCACCTGCACCGGTTCGTCATCGTTGACCTGATTGAGGATCTTGAACTCTTTCTCCGCTTTCAGCTCGAAGATAAACGCCAGGCCGGTGGCTAAGAGAATAGCCACAAATATGCCCACAGGTTCGAAAATGAGCTTCGGATCGTGACCCTGAGTGTAGTATTCGTAGCACGATATCCCAACGGAGAGTGCGCCGGCCACGAGCAGAATCACTATCAGCGGGTCGGTGAATTTTTTCAGGAACTGCTTCCATAACGGCTCGCGCGCGGCGGGCGTTATGGTGTTGTCACCGTGGAGCCGGCGGCTTTCTTCAACTTCGCGGGAAGAGAGGCCTTGGTAGCGTTGCATTGCTGATTTTGATTAAGGTCGGGTGGTGGTGGCGCTTCCCGGAGCGGTGGCTGCGGGCGCGCTGACAACCGGGGCGGTATTGCTTACCGGCGCTGCTGCGGCTGAGGTGGGCGCGGGAGCGGCAGCGGGTGTCTTGCGCTCGGGGTAGGCCACGCGGCTGTGGTAGATGCTTCCCAGACGCTTCTTGAACGTCTGCTTTATGGCGGCAATGTCGGCAAACGATATCGGCGCGTCGCGGAACATACCCTCTTTCATCTGTGTGTCTATTATCTTTTCCACAAGATCGGATATCGTCTTGGCGCTGTACTCGGGCAGCGAGCGCGATGCGGCCTCCACAGCGTCGGCCATCATCAGTATGGCGGTCTCCTTGCTGCGCGGATTCGGTCCGGGGTAGGTGAACGGCGTCGGGTCTACCTCGCGGTCGGGATGCGCGTTGCAGGCCGTGGTGTAGAAGTAGCGGGCCACGCCTTTGCCGTGGTGCTCGAGTATGAAATCCTGAATAATCTTGGGTATTTTATACTTGTGGGCCAACTCCACGCCTTTGGTGACATGGTTGATGATCTGCCGTGCCGAAGTCTCGGGATCAAGTCCGGCGTGGGGGTTCACACCGTGCTGGTTCTCAGTGAAGAAGATCGGACTGTAGAGCTTGCCGACATCGTGATAGAGCGCGCCGGTACGCACAAGCTGCGTGTTGGCGCCTATGGCGCGGGCGGCGTCAGCTGCCAGGGTCGATACCTGCATGGAGTGCTGGAAGGTGCCGGGCGCATCCTCCGAGAGCTTGCGCAGCAGCGGGTTGCTTATGTCGCAGAGCTCGACAAGAGTCACGAGCGAAGTGAAGCCGAACATGCGCTCAAGCAGGAAGATAAGCACATAAGTGAGCGCCAGCAGCACGGCATTCACACCGAAACATCCGATCACACGCGGCGATATGGCATCGAAACTGCCTTCGGCCACAAGCCGGCATATGACGTATGCAGCTGTGTAGGACAGGAAGGTGAAGAATGAGACGTTGAGAAGCTGCGAGCGGCGCGAGAGCTGCTTGAGGCAGAATATCGAAGTGAGGCCGGCCGCCAGCTCCACCACCACGAACTGGAACTGGTAGAGCGCGGCGAGAGCACCGATCATAACCGAGGTGGCAAGCATGATCACTGCCGTCTGCCGGTCCACGAATATCAGCGTCATCAGCGGGAGCGCTGCGAACGGAGCCAGATATATGCCGTAGGTGAATGTCTCGCTCAGGAGAATGGCCAGGAGGCTGAAGATGAAGAGCACCGTGATGAGGAACACCATGGTGCGCGTGGAGTTAAACACACTGCGCTGATAGAAGAAGAGATAGAGGAAGAAGCAAGTGATCACCATCACCATATAGCCGGCCTGTCCCACTATGAACCACGTGCGGTTCGTGTCGGCGCCGTTGTGTATCTCGAGCTGCCGCTCGTATTCCTGCAGGTTGCGGTAGATCTGAGGCGTCACCACTTCTCCGCGGTCCACTATCCTCTGACCCTGGCGTATCGATCCCTGGGCCGAGTTGACTGTGGCGAGCGCGCGCCGCAGGTTCAGGTCGTTGACCGAGTCGTTGAGCACTACGTTGGCTTTGAGATTGTCGCGCAGGTAATCCCACACATCTTCGCTTATGAAGCCGAAGAGGGCCGCCCCACGCTGCGAATAGCTCACTATGGTATCCATGGCCTGCGGAGGCGTGAGCATTTCGCTCGCGTCGCGTGAGCTCGCCATGTTGCTCCCCTCCACCACATTCACCATGCGCTGTCCCGGAAGCGACTCCACACGCCCTTTCACAGGCTCGTCCATCACGCCGCGGGCATAGACGCTTTTGATGGCGGTCTCAAGCAGCTTCATACCGGCGGGCATGCTCCCGGTGCGGGGGAGATGGTCGAGAAGATCGTCGACGGCTCTCTCGTTCACATCCACATAGGGTATGAAGTTGCGCTGTATGGAGTCGGACATCTTGGCCGCCGTGATTGAATCGAAGTATACGGGTATGTCGAAAGGTGCGGTCAGCAGCGGATATTTCCAGGGCTGACCCTCCTCGTAGGAGATCGACTGCCGGTCGGGCCGCGGCAGTGAGATCACTGTCAGAGCTATGCCGGCCGCCAAGAGAAGCACCAGCATGATTATCTTTTTTACTGACGGATTTTTCACTTTAATATCTTAATCGTTAACTCTTTACTGTCTTTTCTTTGTTTCTTGTCTCGGTCAGTGCCATGGCACACTGTACGGTCAGGATTTGCGTGTGGCCGATTTCACATCCTTGATCTTGAGAAGCTCGCCGCAGATGCGCTCCACCATATCGGTGCCGTCGGTCTGCACCGACAGCTCGCAGCTGAACACCTCGCCCTGAGTGGCTATGTTCATGCCGCGTATATTGGCGTTGAGCGTGGCGCTCAGCGCTGTCACTATCTCGCCCAGTATGCCGTGGCGGTCGATACCTTCCACCAGGATCGTCACCGGGAAAAGCTGCGCGGTGCGCTCCCAGCTCGTGGCCACAAGACGTGGTCCGAAGGCTGTCTTGAGGCGCATGGCCTTGGGACAGTCCACACGGTGAAGCACCACATTCTCGTCGTCGTCCACAAACCCGAGCACGTCGTCGCCGGGGATCGGCGAGCAGCACGTATCGAGCAGATAGTTCGGATTGTCGGCGTCGGGCCGCAGCATATACACTTTCGTGCGGTCTATGGGCGGTTTTTTCTCTGTTGTGGCGGCTGCGGTCTCGCCGCTCTGCGCCTGCTGCTGTTTCTTCTTCGACGAGGAGAACGGCTTGCGCAACAACTTGCCGAAGAGCGACAGGCGGTTGCTTCCTACCTGACGGAAAGCGTCGTCGGAGAGCACTATCTTGCCCGAGGCTATGGCGGCAAACAGATCCTCCTCGCGGGTCAGCCGGTTATGGTCGAGCACACGGTTCAGAATCTCGCGGCTCGGACTCACACCCTTGCTCTCTAAAAACGCCAGATACTGCTGTTTGCCGGCACGTATCTGCCGCGTGCGCTCCTTGCGCAGATAGGTGGCGATACAGCTCTTGGCCTTGGCCGAGTGGGCGAAGCCGAGCCACTCTTCCTGGGCTTTCTGCCGCTCTGAGGTGATGATCTCCACCTGATCGCCGCTGTCGAGTGTGTGGGAAAGCGGCACGAGCTTATGGTTGATCTTGCCGGCTATGCACTTGAGTCCCAACTGGGTGTGCACGGCAAATGCCATGTCGAGAACCGTAGATCCTGCCGGCAGGGTGAGCAGGTCGCCGCGGGGAGTGAACACATATATTTCCGAGGCAAAGAGGTTCAGCTTTATGGTATCGAGGAAGTCAATGGCATTCGGCTCAGGGTTGGCCAGAATATCCTTGATGGTGTTCATCCAGGTCTCGAGCTCGGAGTCCTCCTCGTAGTCCACATTCTTATATTTCCAATGGGCGGCGTAGCCGAGCTCGGCTATCTCGTCCATCTTGCGCGAGCGGATCTGGACCTCGATCCACTTGCCGTCCGGACCCATCACAGTGAGATGCAGCGCCCGGTAGCCGTTGGCTTTCGGGGTCGATATCCAGTCGCGGAGACGGTCGGGATGAACACGGCGGTGACCCTCGGTGAAGAAAGTGTATATCTGCCAGCACTTTATGGCTTCGAGAGCATCGTCATCGTTCTCAAAGACCACTCGCACGGCATATATGTCGTAGATATCCTCGAAGTGGACCTGCTTCTGCTCCATCTTGCGCCAGATGCTGTAAGCACTCTTCACGCGCGTCTTTATGTCGTAGACGAATCCGGCCTCGTCGAGCCGCTTGCGCACCGGCTCCACAAACTCGCGCACTATCTGCTCGCGGTGGCCGCTGCTCTGGTCCACAAGCGCCTTGATCTCCTCATACTTGGCCGGATGCTCGAACTTGAACGCCAGGTCCTCGAACTCGCTCTTCATCTTGAACAGGCCAAGACGGTGGGCCAGCGGCGCGTAGACATAGAGCGTCTCGCCGGCTATCTTAAACTGCTTCTCCGGCCGCATCGACTCCAGAGTGCGCATATTGTGGAGGCGGTCAGCCATCTTGATGAGTATCACACGGATATCCGTGCTCATGGAGAGCAGTAGCTTACGGAAATTCTCAGCCTGAAGCGACGCCTTGTCGCCGAATATACCACCCGAAATCTTGGTGAGACCCTCCACTATGGAGGCAATCTTCTCGCCGAAATTAGCCGCTATGTCGTCGCGTGTATACTCAGTGTCCTCCACCACATCGTGCAGCAGCGCCGCACAGATCGACGTAGAGCCCAGACCTAACTCCGATATCACGATCTTAGCCACCGCGATCGGGTGGAGAATGTACGGTTCGCCCGACCGGCGCCGGGCTCCCTTGTGAGCCTCCTTGGCAAAACGGAAAGCCCGCTCAATGATCTCCACCTTCTTACGGTGATGACTGGCGAGGTAGCAGTTGAGCACATCGCGATAGGCCTCCTCGATGAGACGGTCTTCCTCTTCAGGTGTAGGGCGTTGATACTTAACCATATAGCTTTCTGTTTTGCTGGTCCTTACAATCTGATCTTCTCCTTTCGGATAGAATTTACAAAGATAGCAAATAATCTCGACACCACCCAATCCGCATCCCCAAATTCCCCACAAATTCTTCGCGACTCCCGCGACTCTCGCAACTCCTCCGCGGCATCCTCCGATAATTTCATTCTGATAATTCCGAAACCTCCGATAATTCAGATTTAAAATCCCTGTTATTGGCTTTCGGTTACCTGCTCGCTTTCGGCCTCCGCTTTTGGCTACCTGCCCGGCTTTCGGCTTTCCATCCCCGATTTCCGCTACGCTACCTTTCCGGCCGCTGCTGTCTGTGTGACGCGTGGCGGTTGAGGCGGGTATATACACATAAGGGGAGGCGATTTGGTCGCCTCCCTATGGTTGGGATTCTGTTCTTGCCGGCTTGGCCTGATGCCGATTAAACTTCGGGCTTCCCGAGTCGTAGCTATCGGACTCCGGGTGGGGTGGTCGGCTTGAGCGAAATTTAGTTGGCTGTTGTTGCTGCGGCTGCGGGCTGTGCGTCAGCTGCTGCGGCTGCGGGAGCGGCGGCAGGCTGTGCGTCAGCTGCGGGAGCGGCTGTGGGCTGTGCGTCGGGAGCTGCCTGTGCGGCTGCACCGTTCTGGCCGGGAGCTGCCTGCTGAGCTGCCTGTACGGGAGCTGTCACGGGGGCTGTCTGAGCTTTGGGCTGTTTGAGGCAGAAGGCGCTGATCACGCTGAGCACACAGATTGTGACGGCGAGTCCCCATGTGGCTTTCTCAATGAAGTCGGTGGTCTTGCGGTAACCCATGTATTGGTTGCCTGAAGCGTAGTTGGAGGCCAGACCGCCGCCTTTGGATTTCTGAATGAGCACTGCGCCGATGAGAAGCAGTGCGGCAATTACGATTATAACTGCAAGAAAAACGTACATATCTTTATTTATTCAATTATTTTCTGTTTAAATAAGCGGGCCTTTTTGCGCCGTCGACTTCGGTACGGGAGTGGAGCACCGTGCGGCTAACCCTTTTTGCGGTTCTGAATCAGTATCAGTTTGCGCAGAAACCGAATTTGGTCTGCAAAGTAAACACTTTTTTCCGGATTATTCAAGGAAAGCTCCGAAATAATCTCAAGAGCCTTGCTATAATTCCGGTTTTTGATCATGACGCGGGCGAAACTTTCGGATAAAGTGCCGGAATCGGGGCTTTTAGTCTCGGCTGCGGCGGTTCTCTTTTCGGCGGCTGAATCCTCGGGCGCTGCGGTGGCTGCAGCGGCCGGTGCTGCTTCTTCCGGCTTTTCGGCCGCAGGAGCCGGCTGCTGCGGCTTTTCTGCTTCCGTTTCCGGTTTTGCATATTCACTCAGTTTCGGAGCCTCCTGTCTTGTGCGGGCTATAAAACGGTTCACGGCCGCCTGATGAGCCCCGACCTTGCTCTCGTCCATCTCTTCGGCTGTGGGCGCCGAGTCGCGCTCTTTGGCGGCGAGGACTGCGGCATAATCAGGCGTCGGGTTGAAGATAGCTTTGGTCAGAGCGTCGGTCTCGCGCGGGTCAGTGGCTCCGAACGAGGCCAGGAAGGTGTCGATTGTGTCCGATGTCGAAGGTGTCTGAGGGAGCTGCTCGGGATAGAAATTGGCCAGAAGGGCCGGGTCTTTTCCGAGCAGGTCGCGCAGGGTCATAGGGTCGCGCAGCGTGGCGCCCACACGGGCGGCCTCCCGCGCCTCATCCTCCGAACCGGGAGCTATAGCGCCCGATGTGAGCCTCAGAAGCGAAGGGAGCACGAACGCCGGGTAGCGTTCCTGCCAGTATTTGTCGGTTGATAGGTTATCTGCAAGCAAGTCAGTGAGTTTTGCTGGGTTAACAATTGGTTTTTTCGGCGCCCTGAAAGCCCTTAGCCTTTGCCGGAAGGCTCCGGCGGCGGTCTGAAATCCCGAAGGCTTCAAAGACCCTGGCCGGAACCCGAGGCTCCGGCTTCAAGAGCTCAGGACTACCAGTTTCCGAGCGTGGCGTTGAAGATCAGGTCCACAAGCTCTTTGGAGATCTCCTGGCATAGCTCGTCTTGCACGTCGGTGAGCATCTCGGAGCTGTCGAAGTCGCGGTAAGCCGAGAAGGTCTGGTCAAGCGAGAGAGCCTCGTTGCGATGGTCGGTGTAGCGCACTCTCACGGTGATAGTCAGTCGTGTCTGAGTGGCGTAGGCGTCGGTGCCTACGGCCTGAGGCGTGAGGTTATAACCGGTTATCTCGCCGCTCATCTCGAGATCGGCCGGTCCGTCGGTCTCCTGCAGCTTGGTCTGGCGGGAGATCACCTCGAGCAGACGGTTCTCAAACGTCTGCTGCAGAGGTGGATACACGAGCGCGGCGCGGATTGGAAACTCGCCCACGTTGATGTTGTGGTACACAGCGTAGTTGATCGACGAGCCGTTGAACGTATACGACACGCAGCCGCCGAGCGGCAGAAGCAGCAGGGCAGCGGTCAGTATCGCTATCTGGATCTTGAATCGGGTTTTCATATCGGTATTTGGTCTCTCAGAGAGGGGATAGGGGCGGCGGCGAGTCTACGACTCGAGGCCGTATTCTTTGATTTTGCGGTAGAGGGTGCGTTCGGAGATGTTGAGCTCGCCGGCAGCCTTCTTGCGGTTGCCGCCGTTGCGGGCCAAAGCGTGGCGTATACTTTCGCGCTCCACATCCTCGAGCGACGGCGACGGGGGCAGGTCCGGATTGAGGAAATCGAGCGGATGCGTCATGGCCGGGTCTATGCACACGAGCGGATGGTGATTCTGCGCGGGCTCCCGCAAATCCTCCGTCTGTTTGTCGCGCGCCGGCTGTGATGCCCGGGAGCGGAGCATATTTATCTCGTTCTGCAGGGAGAAAAGCGTCTGCCAGAGCAGGTCGCGCTCCGAATCATAGTCGTGACGGTTCCCTTTTACGGGGAGCGTGGATTCCGATGAGGACGCGGGCAGGAACTCGTTGACGGTCTGCGCCGTTATCTCCTCGCCGGCATGGAAGAGCGCAGCCTGTTCCACCACATTCTTGAGCTGACGCACATTGCCGGGCCAGACGTAGAGAGCCATAAGGCGGCGTGCGTCTTCAGAGAAGGTGATTGCGGGCGTCATGTAGCGTTCGCGGAAGTCGGCCGCGAACTTGCGGGCGAGCAGGTTTATGTCGGCGGCGCCGCGGTCGTGGAGCGACGGCACATGGATCTGCACGGTGGAGAGGCGGTAGTAGAGGTCCTCGCGGAAACGCCCCTCGGCCACAGCCTTGATCAGGTCCACATTGGTGGCGGCCACCACACGTATGTCGGTCTTCTGCACCACCGACGAGCCCACCTTGAGGTACTCGCCCGTCTCGAGCACACGGAGCAGACGGGCCTGTGTGGTGAGCGGAAGCTCGGCCACTTCGTCGAGGAATACGGTGCCTCCGTCGGCCTCCTCGAAGTAGCCTTTGCGCGAGGCCACAGCGCCTGTGAAGGAGCCTTTCTCGTGGCCGAACAGCTCCGAGTCGATGGTCCCTTCCGGTATGGCGCCGCAGTTCACGGCTATGTATTTGTTGTGCTTGCGCGACCCGAAGGCATGGATGATCTTGGGGAAGAACTCCTTGCCGGAGCCGCTCTCGCCGGTCACGAGCACGGAGAGGTCGATAGGCGCCACTCTCACCGCACGCTCTATGGCCTGCAGCAGGGCGGGTGAGTTGCCCACGATTCCGAAGCGCTGACGCGCCGCGAGTATCTGTTCGGAAAAATCTTGCATAAGTATCGGACTTGGGAGAGAATCTTACGGCCCTGCTCAGATCAATTGGTGCGGGGCGCTATGGTCCATGTGATGGTGCCTGTGGCGTTCGGTGCGCCCTTCTTGGGTGTCCACCGGGCGGTGTTGGATTGCTGTTCCACCTTGCGCCGCAGGCTCGCATCGACACCCGGTGTGATGCATCGGGCGTGCGATGATCGTCCGTCGGCGTCGACAGTCACTTCCACCTTCACCACCACCGGCTTGGAGAGCTTCACCTGCAGACTCTTGTTTATGGACTTGAGCGATCGGCCGCCGCCCATTGTTCCGGCCGCGCTCACACCTTTGCCGTCGGCGGTGGAGCTGCCGGCCGTGCCGGTCTGTTTGCCGTCGTGAGTGCCGTTGTGTTTCGAGAATTTACCGCCAACTTCGCTGGAGATCATCTGATCCGGCTCATCGTGTTTCGACGGCTCTGTGGCCTTCACAGGGGAGGTCTGGCGCTGTGTGGCGAGCCTTTCGGCCGAAGTATTGGGCTTCGGGTTGGAACCGCTTGTCACCACCTTATCGTTGACCGGACCTTTCTCCGGCTCACCGGCCGGCTTAGGCGTCGGTTCCGGCTCCGGCGCTTCCTCGCTGGAGGCCTCGCCGGCGTCCTCCACGAGGCGCTCCGGCTCTATGAACTCCTCCGGGTCGAGCAGGTCGTCGGGGTTGGCCAGGGCTATTTCGGCCTTCTGAGGCTTGACCGGCTCCTCACCCGCCACGGGCACGAGTATGAGCAGCAGCCACAGCAGCAGCGCGATCAGAAGTGTGGCGGCTGCGGCGATTCTCTGTGATAATGTGGTGTCGGATATACGCATCTATGCTGTGAAACCTGCGCTGAGGCAGGAGGAAAGACTGAGGGGTTGATTTATTCGTCGTTCGGCTGGGTGGCGAGCACCATCTTCACGCCCTGCCGGGAGGCGTCGTCGAGCAGCGAGACCACGGTGCCGTAGTGGACGTCGCGGTCGGCGTAGAGAGCCACCGGACGCGTGGAGTCCTGGGTGTGGACGAGCTGCAGGAAGGCGGTGAGCTCCTTGCGGGTCACCTGCCTGGGCTCGCGGTTGGCGGCTATGGAGTCGTTGCGGTCGGTCACGAAATAGTATTGGCCCAGCGAGTCGATATAGACCTCGCTGACGGGGCGCAGAGTCACCGTGTCGGCCGATTGCGGGAGGTTCACTTCCATGGCTGTGGGCACGATCAGCGTAGAGGTGATCATGAAGAAGATCAGCAGCAGGAAGATCACGTCGGTCATCGACGACATGGAGAATGTGGACAAAGGAGGAAACTGTCGGCGTAGCATCGTGGCGAAGAGGTTAGAGAGCTGCGGGCTCGTTGAGCATATCCATGAATTCCATGGTTGTTGTCTCCATGTTGGTGAGAATCTTGCCAAGGCGTGCGGCCAGGTAATTGTAGGCGAAGAGCGCCAGAATACCCACCACAAGACCGGCCACAGTCGTGATCAGAGCCATCGATATGCCGCCGCCGAGGTCGGTTATGCTGACCGCCGTACCTTTCGAGGCCATGCTGTCAAAACTCTGCATCATGCCCACCACAGTGCCGAGGAAACCGATCATCGGGGCGCCGGCGGCAGTGGTCGATAGCCAGGCCAGACCCTTGCTGAGGCGCGAGATCTCAATGTTGCCTGTGTTCTCTATGGCGCCCATCACCTCCTGAGTGGGGCGGCCGATACGCGATATGCCGCGCATGATGAGTCGCGAATAGGGCGAGTCGTTCTTCTTGCAGAGGCGCTCGGCGTTCTCTATGTCGCCTTCCTGCACACTCTCGCGTATACGCTTCATGAGATTACGGTCGGGCTGCACGGCGCGGGAGATCACCAGACAGCGCTCTATAAAGATGTAGATGCTGATCAACAGCAGGATAGCTAAGGGAATCATGAGAAAACCGCCGTCTATGACGATCTCCCAGAGGTTCTTGGTTTGTGTTGCGGTAGTCTGAAGGAGCATGGTTCTTTAAGGGGGATATGCTTGTTAAAAAGTGGTTTTCTTGTTTGAAAGGAGCTTGCTATAAGCGTTTTGAAGGGTCATTGACATAACCGTAAGGGTCTCGCTGGCAATCTCAGGCGAGGCAGTCGCGGTAGCGGCGCAGCGTCTCGGCGATACCCAGATAGAGGGCGTCGCAGATCACGGCGTGGCCTATGGAGACCTCGTCGAGCCAGGGTATCGTGGTGCGGAAGAACTTCAGGTTCGAGAGGTTGAGATCGTGGCCGGCATTGAGTCCAAGACCCTCCTCGCGGGCCACCTCGGCGGCGTCGCGGAAAGGTGCGGCGGCATTGTGCGGGTCGGCCTTGTAGTTGTCGGCGTAAGGCTTCGTGTATAGCTCCACACGGTCTGCTCCGGCTCTTTTGGCGGCACGAACCTGCTCCGGGTCGGCGTCCACGAAGAAGGAGACGCGGATCCCTTTCTCATGCAGCCGCGAGGCTATATCCTGCAGAAACAGGAAGTTGCCGACTACATTCCATCCGGCCGACGATGTGAGGGCGTCGGGAGCGTCGGGCACTAAAGTGACCTGATCGGGGACCACGCGGAGCACCAGCTCCATGAAGCGCTCCGAGGGGTACCCCTCCACATTGAGCTCCGTGCGGATCACCTTGCGCAGCTGCTCCACATCGGAATAGCGGATATGGCGCTCGTCGGGACGCGGATGCACCGTGATGCCCTGAGCGCCGAGCGTCTCGCAGTCTTCTGCAAATTTCAATACATCGGGGCGGTTCTCGCCGCGGGCATTGCGCAGTGTGGCCACCTTGTTTATGTTTATGCTAAGTCGTGTGCTCATTTAAATGCTTTCTTATTTTTTATCGGCGCCGGATTAGGTTTTTTGGCACGGATTTTGTAACTTTGAACGCGCTATAAGCCCGGAGGCGACTTTTCAAGTTGCAAATATAGCTATTTCCGCCGAGATAGTCAAATTTAATCCAAGCTCCGGGAGCTATACGGACTCTCTCCGGCGCTCCGCTTTCACGGTAACTGATCATAAACTGCTTTAGAACATGCTTACAGCCAACGATATAATCTCTCTTCACGCTTCAGGCGAGGCGGCTGCTCCCCTGCGGCTCCCCTCTCCCCACGCCGCCGACGCACCTTCCGTGGCCGCCGGCACTCCCGCCTCTGAGATACTTCCCGTCCTCCTTGAATCGCCCGCCGGTGTGGTGACGGTCCGCGACGATGAGGGGCTTCCGGTGGGCGAACTCGACTTCAAGGATATGCTTGAGGCTTTCCAGCTCATGTTCGCCTCCTCGCGTGACTGCTCCTGGGTCGAACTCCGAATGCCGGTCGCCGACTATTCGGCCTCGGCAATTGCCCGCGCCGTCGAAGATGCCGACGCCTCGCTGCTCGACATCCTGGCTCAGGAAGACCGCCGAGACCCGGCGCATCTGCTCGTCTCGCTGCGTGTCGACCATCTCGACCCCTCGGGTGTGGTGCGCTCGCTCGAACGCTACGGCTATACCGTCAGGAGCACTTACGGAGCACGTTACTCGGCCGACAGCGAGTTGGTCTCGGAACGCATCTCCAACCTCAAGCTCTACCTCAACATCTGATCTCCGGTCGATAGCGCCGGATAATCTGAACCGGTGGCATCGCTCGGAATGAGCCATCTGTAATAAATTGACACTATTTAACAACAACTACCGCGAGAGACCATGGACCGTCCTCTTTTCGCACTTTTCGCCCGCGATTTCCGCCCCTCCGTTCTTCAGGAGATAGCGGCGCTTGTGAGGCTCCTCCTCCGCCACGGAGCCCGGCTCCAGTTCTGCCCCGAGCTTTACGATCTTCTCAGCGCGCCCGGCGCCCTCTCTGACAGCCCTGATGCGGACAGCATCCTCCCGGCCGACTGCTGCGAGAGAGCCGACCGGCCTTCGCCCCGGGCCAAAGCCATCGTGAGCATAGGCGGCGACGGCACATTCCTGCAGGCAGCGTGCTGGAACGGCAGCCTCGGCATACCGATGGCCGGCCTCAACGGAGGTCATCTGGGCTACCTCACGTCGTGGCGGCTCGGCGAGTACGAAGCGTTCGCCCGGGCCATGCTCGAAGACGACTACGCCGTAGAGCACCGCGGCCTCATCGAGGTGGAGGCCGACGGGTTTTCTGAAGGCGAATGGCCTTATGCGCTCAACGAAGTGGCTCTGCTGAAGGAGAATACGGCATCCATGATCTCGGTCCAAACCCGCATCAACGCCGAATACCTCACCGACTACCTGGGCGACGGCCTGATTGTGGCCACACCCACCGGATCGACGGGTTACAATCTCTCCGTTGGCGGCCCGATCCTGGAGCCTAACCTGCGCGCCTGGGTGCTCTCGCCCGTAGCCCCTCATTCGCTCAATATGCGTCCGCTCGTGGTCGGTTCCGAGTCGGAGCTTACTCTTCAGGCCCGCAGCCGCAGCGGAAAGTTCCTGCTCTCGCTCGACGGCCGCAGCTTCAGCTTCCCCTCCGGCTCCACGCTGGCAGTGCGTCGCGCCCGCTTCACCATCCCGGTGATACGCAGCCGCGGCCTGAGTTTCTCCCGCCGAGTCCGCGAGAAACTCCTCTGGGGCATCTCTCCCGCCGACTCTCAGGCCTCCTCACCCGATCAGACCTCCTCACCCGACCGGGCCTTTTAAGCCGATCAGGCCATTTCAGCCGACTCTTAAGCCCCGTCGGGCAGGCTCACCTCGCCAAGCCATCTCTCCGGATCTGCAAAACGTCTCATAAATATTCGAAACTGACCCCTGCAACAACGAAATGATAGTCAATTCGTTTGATTTTATCTGGATTTTTCCGCTGATATTTCTCTGCAACACAGCTATTCAGATGTGGCGCAAAGGGAGCTCCGGCAAAGCCGCCAACCTGTTTCTGCTCAGTGTGTCGTACCTGCTGTTCTGGTACTACAACAAGACCATGACGCTGGTTTTGCTCGGCGTCTCGCTCGTGACATGGCTAGGCGCGTTGGCCGTCAGGCGCTACGGGCGTAAAGCCTCACTGACTCTGACCGTGGTGCTCCTTGCGCTTCTGCCGCTATTGGCACTTAAATATTACCCTTTCATCAACACCAACTTGGGAGCCCTTTTCGGTGCCGAAAAAGGAGCCGGGGCCCTTCCCGGACTAAATCTCGCTATCCCGCTGGGTATCAGCTTCTTCACGCTTCAGGCCATAGGCTACTATATCGATGTGGTGAAAGGGCGCGTAGAACCGGAGAAGAATTTAGGTGATTACCTGCTCTTTGTGGCTTTCTTCCCGCAGATCGCTTCGGGTCCCATCAGTAAAGCCTCCGACCTGCTGCCGCAGATCAAGAAGCGCCGCGAATTCGACGCCGCCAACGCCACGCAAGGACTCAAATGGCTGCTCTGGGGTATGTTCCTCAAGGTCGTGGTGGCCGACAACATAGGCCTTGCCATCAGGGGCCCGCTCGCCCAAAGCCACCTCTACACGCAGCCCACGCTGATCGGGTCAGTCTTCCTCTACTCCATACAGATCTACGGCGACTTCGCCGGCTATTCGTTTATGGCTGTGGGGATTGGCCTTCTGCTCGGCTTCGAGCTGATCAACAATTTCCACCGGCCCTATCTGGCCGCCTCCGTCACCGAATTCTGGCACCGGTGGCACCGCTCGCTGTCGATATGGCTTAAGGATCATATCTACATCCCGCTCGGCGGCAGCCGCTGCAGCAAATTCCGCAACTCAGTCAACATCTTCGTGACCTTTCTGGTGAGCGGCCTCTGGCACGGCGCCAACTGGAACTTCGTGCTCTGGGGAGGTATCCACGGCACGGCGCAGGTGGCCGAGAAACGCCTCGGACTGCAGGACGCGAGCGGCAGCCGCGCGGCTGTGAGAGCGTTCCGTATCGTGCTGACCTACTGCATAGTGACCCTGGCGTGGCTCTTCTTCCTGCAGCCCACGATCCCGGCGGCCTGGTCCACACTGACCCACATATTCAGCCCCACAGGCAAGAACACTGCAGACCTCACCTTCGCGCTGATACTGGCCGGTGTGGTGATAGCCAAAGACCTTATCGACGAGTACGCGCCGCGCTTCCGGCCCATGCATTCTCCCTACGTGGCGGTGAGGTGGGTGAGTTATTCGGCCCTCATGTTCATGATAATGGTATTCGCCGTCTACGGTGAGAAATTCATTTACGCCGGTTTCTGATCCGAGAGCATGGAAGGAGCAAAAGAGAATAGAGCGATGAGAAGATTCTTTATCAAGCTGCTGATATTCACGGCGATAATAGTCGGCATCGACGTCGGCTACGGCCTTTACTGCGACCACATCCGGCGTGGCGTGCAGTCCGGCATGACCCGGCTCGACTACATAGCCGCCTACGAGACCCGCGCCGACGTGCTGGTCTTCGGCTCGAGCCGCGCACGGCGCCATTACGACACCCGCATCCTGCGCGACTCGCTGGGGATGAGCTGCTTCAACTGCGGCTACAACAGCATGGGAATCGGCTTCTTCAAATTCCGCCTCAAGCAGATTCTGGACCGCTACACACCGAAGCTGATCATCTACGACATCACGCCGATGTACGACCTCATGGTAAGTGACGCCCGCAAGGTCAACAACCTGAGGATGAAGCCCTATTTCTTCGACGACACGGCCTACGCCATGGTGCGTCGCAACGACTTCAAGGAGTGGATCAAGTACCATTCGGCCACCTATCGTTATCACGATGCCATAAAGGATTACAAGGCCGACAGCCGCAGCAAGGAAACGTTTTACGACGGCTACGCGCCGCTGAACGGCACACAGAAGATCGAAGTGAAGCGCCACGCAGGCATGACGCCCGATCCGGCCAAGGCGCGTCTTCTCGAGGAGCTGATGAGTGTCTGCCTCCAGCGCGGCGTCAAGTTAGTGTTCGTGCTCTCGCCCTATTACTGCAACGATATGGCCGACCCCGCCGACGATCTGCGCAAGCTGAGCGCCCGCTACGGTGTGCCGGTCATAGACCATTTCTGCGACAGCAGATTCATCAGCGACAGCACACTCTATTGGGACGCCGCCCACATGAATTCGGAAGGCGCCGCGCGCTTCACCCGCTGCATCATATCCGAAATCAAGGCCTCTGTCCGGCTCTGAAAAACGCTGAGTCCCTGAGCGGAGACGCCACGACTTATAGGCAAGAAAAAAGAGAAAGGCACGGAAAAACTCCGCGCCTTTGCTGTATATGTCTGAAAAATCAGTCGTATCGTGCTACTAAGATCGCTCCGGATTCCATAAGAATCGCCCGGCGACCGGGATTTTACTCGGCGGTGAGCAGGTAGTAATTCTTCTTGCCGCGCTGCAGCAGCAGGTACTTGCCGTCGAGAAGGTCAGCCTCGGTAACCGTGCCGTTCGGATCGGTGAATTTCTCCTTGTTGAGCGACACACCGTTGCCCTGCACCATCTTGCGGGCCTCCCCCTTGGAGGGGAACACGGCTGTCTTCACGGCCAGCAGGTCGAGGATAGGCACACCGGCCTTGAGGTCCTCGCGGCTGATGGTGAAGCGGGGCACACCCTCGAAGATGTCGAGCAGCGTACGCTCGTCGATGGCGCGGAGCTGATCCGCGGCCTTGTTGGAGAAGAGGATCTGGCTTGCCTCTACGGCAGCGTTGTAGTCGGCCTCGCTGTGGACCATGCAGGTGAGCTCCTTGGCCAGACGCTTCTGCATGGGGCGCTGTCCGGGATCCTTGGCATGCTCCTCCACCAGGGCGGCTATCTCCTCCTGAGTGAGGAAAGTGAAGATCTTCAGATACTTCTCGGCCTCCTCGTCGCTGACATTGAGCCAGAACTGATAGAATTTGTAGGGACTTGTGCGCTTGGGATCGAGCCATACGTTGCCTCCTTCGGTCTTGCCGAACTTGGTGCCGTCGGGCTTGGTGATCAGCGGGCAGGTGAGGGCGAACGCCTCGCCGCCGACCTTACGGCGTATAAGCTCCGTGCCGGTGGTGATGTTGCCCCACTGGTCCGAGCCGCCCAGCTGCAGCTTGCAGCCCTTCTCGGTGTAGAGATGCAGGAAGTCGAAGCCCTGCAGCAGCTGATATGTGAACTCGGTGAACGAGAGGCCGTCGCGTGCCTCGCCGTTGAGGCGCTTCTGCACCGACTCCTTGGCCATCATGTAGTTCACGGTGATATGTTTGCCGATTTCGCGGGCGAAGTCCAGGAAAGTCACATCCTTGGTCCAGTCGTAATTGTTGACCATCTCGGCGCGGTTCGGTACGTCGCTCTCGAAGTCGAGGAACTTGGCGAGCTGAGCCTTGATAGCCTCCTGGTTATGGCGCAGAGTCTTCTCGTCGAGAAGGTTGCGCTCCTGCGATTTGCCCGAGGGGTCGCCGATCATGCCGGTGGCGCCGCCCACGAGAGCGAGCGGTTTGTGGCCGCAGCGCTGGAAGTGGCGCAGGATCATCACGCCGCAGAGGTGGCCTATATGCAGGGAATCGGCTGTGGGGTCAATGCCTAAGTAAGCCGTCACCATACCTTCGGAGAGGAGTTCTTCGGTGCCGGGCATCATGGTGTGGATCATGCCACGCCATTTGAGTTCGTTTACAAAATTCATATATTTGTGCGGTTATTATGCTTGTAAATATAGGAGATCATTTCTGCGAATAGAGCCACTCGGTGACTACTCGTCCCACGGCGCCGAGTGTCTCGGCCGATATGCCGCTCATGTCGTCAGCCAAAGTGTGCCAGCGCGGGTTGAACCCGGTGTCGGGACAATACTCTATGATGTCGATAGCCTGCAGACCGGCGTTCTGGAACTCGCGGTGATCGTCGGTAATCATGCCGCCGATCTCGTTGGTGAAGCGGGCGCTTTCGCCCACACGCTCAGCAGCCGCCCAGACACTGTTGAGCAGCCCCGGAGCGTAGTAAGCGCTGAACTGTTCGCGGGCGAAGCGGGCATCCTTGCCGCCCACCATGTCGAGAAGCACCACAGCCTCAGGCGCATAGCCCTCCACAGGAGGGTTCTCCACGAAATGACGCGCGCCCAGAGCCCATGAGAGATCGTCGCCGTCGGTGCCGTAATCTTCAGCGTCGACAAAGAGAATGTCCACACCCACAGCAGGCTGTTTCTGCTGCAGCAACCGCGCCATCTCCAGGAGCACGCCTACGCCGCTGGCGCCGTCGTTGGCTCCCGGCACAGGCTTAGTGTGGTTTGCAGGGTCAGGGTCGTTGTCGGCCCAGGGGCGCGAGTCCCAGTGAGCCAGCAGGAGCACTCGCCGCGGGTTCTCCGGCGCGAAACGTCCGAAGATATTGCGGGCATGAAGCACCGTGCCGTCGAAAGCCTTCAGGTCGGCCTCCTGCACAGTGGTTTCCGCACCGCGCCCACGGAGCTGCGAAGCGAGCCACTGCGCCGTGCGTGTGTGGGCCTCGGAGCCGGGCACACGCGGACCGTAAGCAACCTGACGTTCCACGAAACTGTAGGCGCTGTCGGCCGAGAAAGCCGGAGCGTCGGCAAGCGGAGCCGGGCTGTCGGCCGCGGCCTGCGCCGTTGCGGAGTCTTTGTCGCTTTTCGAGCCGCAGGCGCCGAGAAGCGCCAGAGCGGCCAATGATATGCTTAACAGCTTTTTCACAAGATGCAAAATTACTAATTTCCTGCCAAACGGCCAAATACCCCTGAATTCCGCGAAATTCCGCAAATCCCCGGCCGCCAAAATTACATAAATCACATAAGCCACATAAGTTACATCAATTCCACCCTCCCCGCCTCAAAAAAACATCGCAGCCACCCTGCGTAAAAGCGGGGCGGCTGCGAAATGTATTGTTGCTTCAGGCCGCGGGGCCTCGGAGAGGCAGCCCGAAGGCCCGAAAGGGGTCGGTTCGATTAGAGCTTGGGACCTGCGGCTGCGAGCTCCTTGCCTGCCTTATTGCCCTCGAACTTCTTGAAGTTCTGGATGAACATCTCGGCGAGTTTCTTGGCTTTCTCTTCCCACTCCTTGGGATCGGCGTATGTGTCGCGCGGATCGAGGATCTTGGGATCAACACCGGGAAGCTCTGTGGGGACCACAAAGTCGAAGTAGGGGATCACCTTTGTGGGAGCCTTCAGGATCGAGCCGTCCAGGATATCGTCGATGATACCGCGTGTGTCGCGGATAGAGATACGCTTGCCTGTGCCGTTCCAGCCGGTGTTCACCAGGTAAGCCTTGGCGCCTGATTTCACCATCTTCTTCTCAAGCTCCTCGGCATATTTCACGGGGTGGAGCGAAAGGAAGGCTGCGCCGAAGCAAGCCGAGAATGTGGGAGTAGGCTCTGTGATGCCGCGCTCTGTGCCGGCGAGCTTGGCGGTGAAGCCGCTCAGGAAGTAATACTTGGCCTGCTCGTTGCTCAGGATCGATACGGGAGGAAGCACACCGAAGGCGTCGGCTGAAAGGAAGATAACCTGATCAGCGGCCGGGCCTTTGGAGACGGGCTTCACAATGTTCTCTATGTGATAGATCGGGTAGCTGACACGTGTGTTCTCTGTCACACTCTTGTCGGCGAAGTCGATGTGACCCTCGGAGTCTACAGTCACGTTCTCGAGCAGAGCGTCGCGCTTGATGGCGTTGTAGATGTCGGGCTCCGACTCCTTGTCCAGGTTGATCACCTTGGCGTAGCAGCCGCCCTCGTAGTTGAACACACCCTCGTCGTCCCAGCCGTGCTCGTCGTCGCCGATGAGTTTGCGCTTCGGATCGGTGGAAAGGGTTGTCTTACCTGTACCGGAGAGACCGAAGAAGATAGCTGTCGAAGTCTCCTCCTGGTTGGTGTTGGCCGAGCAGTGCATCGAAGCGATGCCGCGCAGGGGGTTGAAGTAGTTCATCATCGAGAAGATGCCCTTCTTCATTTCGCCGCCGTACCATGTGTTGAGGATCACCTGCTCCTTCTCTGTGATGTTGAAGGCAACCACTGTCTCGGAGTGGAGGCCGAGCTCCTTGTAATCCT
>SFOK01000108.1 GCA_004552395.1 Bacteroidales bacterium
GTGACGCTTCCTCCCAAATCGTGGAAAAATCGATGCAAACCTTCGCTTCTGAGCCCGCTTTGTGAGCAGGGCGAAATTATCCTATGTATTCTTTTATAACATATAAACAGCGCGGATGTTTTATTATTTGGTGTTAAATAATGTTAAAGGGTCATTTCCAGCCACTCCAGAATCTCCTGCAATGTATCTTCGGAGATATCCTCGGGTATCATGTCGTACTCAGTCGTGAGTCCGGAGATTGCATTCTGAAACAGATGGTTCTTGCCGTCGAGCACCGTCACCGTGACTTTGTTCTTCTTGCCAAGATGTTTTTTCAGATACTCCGAGTTGGGTTTGGCCACCACCTGCGTGTCCTTGCTGCCGAACATGGCGAGCCAGGGCACATTGACGCGCCGTATATCCTTGGCAGGGTCGTAGCGCAGCATCTCGCGGTAATAAGGTGAGCACATCACATCGAGCTCCCGGTCGATCTGCGAACGAAGCTGCGGTGTGAGCAGGAAGTCCGGCATACCTTCGGTAACCATCGAATAGAGCCGGGTGCGCAGCTTATCCTCAGGCATGTCGGATTTCACGAGTTTATAGCGTTCTTTGAGTTTCGGCGCCAGGATGTCGAACTGCGAGGGGACGCCCTGAATGTACGACATTACCTGAACCTGCGAAAGAACCACCGAATCGCCGGGCATCGTGGCCCCGGCGAGTGTGATGATGAAGTCAGGGTTGGAGCCTATGGAGTTGTACTTCTCGGCTTTGCGGTCCTTGCTGAACGACATCACGGCCTCTGTGCCGCCGGCCGAGTGGCCAAGGAAACCGGCTCGCAGTCCCTTGAGGTCGGGACGCTTGCGCATGGCGTCCATCACAGCTCGGTAGTCACCAAGCTCGTCCCACTGAGTGGAGCGTTTGATCAGCGCGGTGTCGGGCGGAAAGCCGTAGCCCCGGTCGTCGGTGCGCACCACTGCGTAGCCGTTCTCCGCCAGATACTCGGCCAGCTCTTTGAAGGGCTTGTGGCCGCCCACTGTCTCGTCTCGGTCCTGAAGGCCGGAACCTGTTGCAAGCACTAAGAGAGCCTTGGGCGAACCTGCGGCCGGCAAGGTTAGAGTGCCGTTGAGCCTCACTCCGTCGAGCGGGTTGATGACATATATCTCTTCGCTTTTGAAATTTGCTCCGCGGGCCGCCAGCGAGGCGAAGAGCGCTATGAAGAGTGTGATGAAGATATTACGTTTCATAGGCTGTGATCAGGCTGAATTGATAGAAAAAGAGAGGAGCGTCGAGGTGTGTTTTTTACGGCGCTCCTTTCAAGCTGTGTTAAATTACGATAACGGATTTTGGTTAGAGGTTTGTACGTTTTTCCTTTTCCCGGGGAAAAGGGTTAAGCCTCCGGTAGAATGTTCAGGTTTGCCCGGAACGGGGATTCCGGGATATGGTGCCTTCGGTCTTGCGCGGCACGGCCCTGATCGGGCGCGGAGCCGCCTCCGCAGCACGGAATCAGAGCAGAGTCTCTGCCTTCTCCTCGAGTTTGGAGAGAGGCACATAGCCTGTGAGGCGCTCCTTGGGTTCGCCGTCTTTGAAGAATATCACTGTAGGAAGTCCGCGCACGGAATATTCCACGCAGAGGTCGTCGTTCTCGTCGGCGTTGAGTTTACCTACAGTAATCTTGCCCTCGTATTTCTCTGCGAGCTGCTCGATGCTGGGACCGAGTTTTTTGCAGGGACCGCACCAGGTAGCCCAGAAATCTATCACCACAGGTTTGCCTGACTGAATCGCTTCGCGGGCTGAAGCATCGTTGAATTCTATTGCCATGGGTTATATCTTTTTAATGCCCCGCTTGAAAAGGGGGGATAGTTAATGCGTATTGACTGTCCGGAAATATCTGACCCGCACCGGCTCAGGAAAGGACGAGGGACCCGGGACACATATTTCGTTTCAAAATTAACTGAAAATTTTCACTTGGCCAAATAATATTTGCAATTCTTTGCCATTTCTTCGCAAGAGCATGGCGTCATCGAGCCGTACTGCATGGTTGGAGAACGTAATTTTCAGCCGTTTATCTTATACAATATTTTGTTATCGTCGAGCATCTTCAGCAGCTTGCGGCTTAGATACTTCTTGCTGTTGCTCACAACACTCACCATTTCGCCCCTTTCGAGGTCGAACAGGTCAATATGGAGGTCGACCTTGTAGGGCGTTTCCTCTTCGAGAAGCGTCCTCACTTCCGACATTGTGGCCATATCCCGGAACGATGAGGGAATCTGCAGACGTATGTCGCTGACCAACTGTCCCTGGACATCGGAGAGCAGCCTTATATCGGTGATATTCACATCCATACGGTTCGGGTCATAGCGCCCGCGGTCCACACGCATACTGATCATGAGAGGCGTGCCGACCACTCCGAAATGCTTATACTGCAGAAACGTCTTGCCAAACAGCCTCACGTCGGCCGATCCGGTGAAGTCCTCGATGGTGAGGATGCCCCAGGGAGAGCCGTTCTTCGATATGCGCTCCTTGAAATCGGTGACGAGTCCGCCCATCACAATCTCCTTGCCCGGCACCTGGCTCGCCTCGAAATCGGCCGCCACGGTGTTGCAGGCGTAGGTGAGGTCGAGGTAATACGGATCGAGCGGATGAGCCGAAAGGTACATGCCAACAAGTTTCTTCTCCAGATCGAGCAGCTGCACCGGCGCCCACTCCTCGAATTCGGGGTATGGCGGATGCGGTGTCTGCATCGCTTCGTCGTCGGAGAAGTCGTCGAAGAGGCTCGCCTGCGACGAGTTGCGGTCGGCCTGTACGCGCTGCCCGTAATGCACGAGCGTCTCGGCGAAGCTCTGCTCGCCCGGGGATGCCGGAGCGAACATCTCGCGGTGTATGTCGGGGAAGCAGTCGAAAGCGCCCGAGAAGGCGAGTGCCTCGATGGCGCTCTTGTTGCAGGCGCTCAGGTTCACACGCTCCACGAAGTCGAAGATATCCTTAAACGGCCCTCCGGCGTTGCGCTCGGCTATGATGGCATCCACGGCATTTGTGCCCACGCTCTTCACGGCTCCGAGGCCGAAACGTATCTCGCCAGCCTTCGTGACACCGAAACGGTCCACTGACTCGTTGACATCCGGACCCTTCACCGGTATCTTCATGGCCTTGCACTCGTCCATGAATACCGACAGTTTCGCCATGTTGTTGAGGTTGCGGCTCAGCACGCCCGCCATATACTCGGCCGGGTAGTTGGCTTTCAGGTAGCCGGTCTGATAGGCCACCCAACTGTAGCAGGTTGCGTGGCTCTTGTTGAAGGCGTAGGAGGCGAACTTCTCCCAGTCAGCCCAGATCTTCTCGAGCGTCTTCTCGTCGTGACCGTTGGCCTTCCCGCCGGCAAGAAACTTTACCTTCAGCTCCTGCATCTTCGCTATCTGCTTCTTACCCATGGCTTTGCGGAGCACGTCGCTCTCGCCGCGGGTGAAGTTGGCAAGCAGACGGCTCAGAAGCATTACCTGCTCTTGGTAGACCGTGATGCCGTAAGTATCGTGGAGATACTTCTCCATGACCGGTATGTCGTATTTTATCTTGGACGGATCCTTCTTGCGGGCTATGAAGTCGGGGATATAATCCATAGGTCCCGGGCGGTAAAGGGCGTTCATGGCTATGAGGTCCTCGAATTTGGTGGGCTTGAGTTCACGCAGATACTTCTGCATGCCGGCCGACTCGAACTGGAATGTGCCCACGGTGCGTCCTTCCTGATAGAGCCTGTAGGTCTTCTCGTCGTCGATCGGGATATGCTCCATGTCGATATCCTTGCCGGTGCGGTCCTTGATATTCTTCACCGCCTCCATGATTATGGAGAGTGTCTTCAGGCCGAGGAAGTCCATCTTGATAAGTCCGGTCTCCTCTATCACCTTCCCCTCATACTGAGTCACAAGCACTTTCTCGCCGTCGGAATCTGTGGCGGTACTCACCGGCACCCAGTCGGTGATCGGGTCGCGGCCTATGATCACACCGCAGGCGTGCACGCCGGTGTTGCGCACATTCCCTTCGAGCTGCTCGGCATATTTCATCACCTCGCGCACCACCGGGTTCGGACTGTTCACTTCGGCGGTGAAATCCGGCAGATACTTCTTGCAATTCTTGAAATTGACCTTGCCCTCCTGCATACGGTCGGGCACGAGCTTGGCCAGACGGTTCGACTCGGGCAGCGGAAGCTCCATCACTTTGGCCACATCCTTGATCGCCAACTTCGTGGCCATGGTGCCGTAGGTGATGATGTGGGCCACCTTGTCGGCGCCGTATTTCTCGGTGACATACTTGAGCACGGCGTAGCGGCCGTCGTCGTCGAAGTCCACGTCGATATCGGGGAGCGAAATACGGTCAGGGTTGAGGAAACGCTCGAACAGCAGGTCGTATTTGATCGGGTCTATCTGTGTGATACCGAGGCAGTAAGCGGCGGCGCTTCCGGCTGCCGAGCCACGGCCCGGACCTATGCTCACGCCGAGCTTGTTGCGCCCGGCGTTGATAAAGTCCTGCACGATAAGGAAATAGCCCGGAAAACCCATGGTCTTCATGATGTGGAGCTCGAACTTGAGGCGTTCGGCCACATCGGCGGGAAGCGGGTCGCCGTAGCGTTTGCGCGCGCCGTCCATGGTGAGCTTGTTGAGGTAGTCGGCCTCGAACTTGATGCGGTAGAGCTTGTCGTAGCCTCCGAGCTTCTCGATCTTCCTGCGGGCCTCCTCCTCGGAGAGCACCACATTGCCGTTCTCGTCGCGGGTGAACTCGTTGAAGAGCTCCTCTTCGGTGATACGGCTGCGGTATTCCGCTTCGGAACCGAACTCTGCGGGGATCTCGAAGTTGGGCATGATAGGCGCGTGGTCTATGCTGTAGGTCTCCACCTTGTCCAGAATCTCGGCGGTGTTGGCGAGCGCTTCGGGTATGTCGGCGAACACGGCGTTCATCTCCTCGGTGGATTTGAACCACTCCTGCTTGGTGTAGTGCATGCGGTCCTCGGAGAAACGTTTGCCGGTGGAAATACAGATCAGGCGGTCGTGGGCCTCGGCGTCTTCCTCGTTCACGAAATGCGAGTCGTTGGTGGCTATCACCTTGATGCCGAGCTTGGAGGCTATCTCCATGAGCACGGGGTTGACGCGCGACTGCTCCTCGTAGGTCTCGCGGTTGGAGTTGGGCTTGTCGGTCTTGTGCCGCTGAAGCTCTATGTAGTAGTCGTCGCCGAATACTTCCTTATACCAGGAGGCGGTCTGCTCGGCCTCCTCGAGGCGTCCTTCCATGATCATCTGCGGGAGTTCGCCGCCCAGGCAGGCAGAGCAGACGATCAGACCCTCGCTGTGGGTCTTGAGCGCCTCGTGGTCAGTGCGCGGATGGAAATAGAACCCCTCGGTCCAGGCCTGGCTCACAATCTTCACCAGGTTATGATATCCTTTGGCGTTCTTGGCCAGCACTATGAGGTGGTAGCCGTTGTCGCGCTTGTCGACGCGGTCGTGGAGGCTCTTCTTGGCCACATACATCTCGCAGCCTAATATCGGCTTGAACTTGGCATCGTCGGGCAGGTCCTTGTTCTTCTTGTTCACATAGTTGAAGAACTCCTTTACGCCGAACATATTTCCGTGGTCGGTGAGAGCCATGCCTCGCATGCCGTCGGCCACGGCTTTGTCCACAAGCCGTGAGACGGACGCGGCGCCGTCGAGAAGTGAATATTCAGAGTGGACGTGAAGATGTGTGAAGGGGATCATAAACTGTCGGGATAGTTATTGCGGGATTTCTTCACAAAGGTAACTAAAATTCTCATGATTCGGAAGCCTAAAACGCCTCTTGAACTGTTATTCTTTATAACCGGCTGAGAGATAGAAGCTTCGGCGGGCATAGATTCCCGAGCTTTCCGAAGCGGCGGGGTAGGGTGGCTGTTTGAAAATTTTTTTGTAAATTTGCAGAC
>SFOK01000109.1 GCA_004552395.1 Bacteroidales bacterium
AGGTCGACGCCGTGACAGTGGCTCCTTATATGGGCGAGGATTCCGTGACACCGTTTCTCGGCTACGAAGGCCGCTGGGTGATACTGCTCGACCTGACGAGCAACAAGGGATCGCACGATTTCCAGTTTACCGAGGACAAAGAGGGGACACCGCTCTGGAAGAAGGTGCTCGAGACTTCGGCCAAATGGGCCGGTCCCGACGAGATGATGTATGTGGTCGGCGCCACACAGGGAAGCATGTTTGCCAAGATACGCGAGTCGGCGCCGAAGAGCTTCCTGCTCGTGCCCGGTGTGGGCGCGCAGGGAGGCAGCCTGGAGGAGGTTTGCCGCTACAGTATCACACGCGACTGCGGACTGCTCGTGAACTCATCGCGCGGCATCATCTACGCATCGACAGGCAAGGATTTCGCCGAGGCGGCATCGCGCGAGGCCGCCAAGCTGCAAAAGGCCATGGAGAAAGAGCTCGTGAAGGTGCTTGAGCGCGCCGAGTAAACGGCGAATCCGAGCGCGGAACCTGAGCTTCGGCGATTCAGGAGAGGGCAAGGCGCGGAAAATTAAATGTTAATGTTTGCAAGTGCTTTAATCCATTCTTATTAAAGATTGTTATAGTAGTAAAATCAAAAGGAACAAAAACTATTTAATCTATAATATTATGAAAGCATTAGCAATTATTTTCTACGCGTTGGGTGTTTGTCTCCTTGTTGCTTCTTGTTTCACGACCGGAACCGAACTCACATGGTGGCTCGGCGGAGGTGCGATATTAGTTCTCATTGTTGGCTGTGTTCTGCAGTACAACATCAAGAAGCGCGAAATGAACGAGCTCATCAACGATGAGCGCAACGCTCACTTCTAAAAACCGGAGGGGCAGGGCCCCGCAGACTCAGTAACATAAAACAGGAATAATCCGCATCTACGTTCCTGCGTCGATGCGGATTTTTTGCGTCCGGGGGCAAAAGCGGCCGGTGTCGCTTTCCGGGTGAGAAGGCCGGTATCGTTTTCCGGTCGAGAGCAATATTACGGCCCGGCGATCAGAGCAATTCAGCGGGTGGTGAAGCGGTCTATTTCGGCGCGGGCGAGAGAGAGAGTCTCCGGTTTGCCTATGTCGATGAGATGCAGATCCGGCTCGCGGTAACCGCCGATAAAGTCATCGCCGCAGGCCTTGAGGTAAAAGTCCATGATCGGGAACGCACCGCCGAAGCCCAGCCGACGTGCCGCGTCGAAGAATCCGACCGAAAGCGCATGTATTCCGCTGAAAGCGAGCGGAGTAAGTCTGGTGTGTGGACGGAAATTCTCCGGCCGGTATTCCCCCGTCTTGCAGTTTTCCCAGCCCCGCAGCATCATCCTGCTGTCGAAGAAAATCCGCCGGGAAGAGTCTCTGGGGCTGACGAGGAGAGTGGCCAGAGAGCCGACAGCGCTGTGATGTTGCATGAGGGCGCGCAGGTCAGCGTCGCTCAGTATGTCGACATTGTGGACGAGAAACGGCTCGCCGTCCGCGCAGAGCAGATGCTCGGCGTTGAGGATGCCGCCGCCGGTGTCGAGCAGACGGCCGCTTTCATCGCTCACCGCGATCTGTATGCCGAAATCTTTCCGGCCAAGGAAGTCAGTGATCTGTTCGCCGAAATGATGTATGTTCACCACGATCCGGTCGAAACCCGAGTCGCGCAGACGTATGATAACCCGCTCGAGCATCGGGATGCCGCCCACAGGCACAAGTGCTTTAGGATGTTCCAGAGTCCAGGGTTTGAGACGGGTGCCGAGTCCGGCGGCAAGAATCATGGCTTTCATAGCTGAGCAATTTAAAGTGAAAGAGTCGAGAGTGGAGAGAGGAGAGCGGAGAGAGGAGAGCGGAGAGCGGAGAGTGGAGAGTCGAGAGAGGAGAGTGGAGAGAAGGGAGTTGTGATTAATTATCAGGAAGTTAGAAGCAGTTTGGGGACGAGTCAGTCGGCTGGGAAGAACTCCTCGATGCCGTGTTCGCGGTGGACGAGGCGGACAGCGACTTTGCCGCCGAACTTCTCGCGCAGATGTGCGGCTGTGCGTTCGGCGCTGTAGACCGAGCGGTGCCGTCCGCCCGTGCAGCCGAAGCCTATCTGCAGATGTGTGAAGCCTCGGTTCAGATACCTCTCAACCGCCGGGTCGGTGAGCTCCCAGGCGTGTCGGAGGAAAGGTTGCGTCTCGCCGCGCTCCTCGAGGAAACGTATCACCGGTTCGTCGCGGCCTGTGAGCGGCTTGTATTCGTCGTAACGGCCGGGATTATGGAGTGCGCGGCAGTCGAACATGAACCCGCCGCCGTTGCCCGACAGATCTTCCGGATACCCCTTCTTGAACGAGAAACTGATAACCTCGACGCAGAGCGCATCCGATGCCTCCGGCTCCATGGCGTAGCGGCCACTGCAGAGCGCCCGGCAGCACCGCTCGAGCTCCGGATAGTCGCGTGCGGCGCCCCGGTCAAGGAGTGCTGCGAGGTTGGAGAGCGCCGCCGGTATGCTTGTGATGAAGTGCGCCTTATGCTCCGTGAGGCCGCGGAATCCGTAGGCGCCGAGCACCTGCAGAGTGCGGAAAAAGACGAATCCGCCGAGGAGCCTGCGCGCCTGCTGCGTGTCGAACTCCCTGAGGCGACCCAGCTCCGCGAGGTAGAGGTTCGTCATCTCCCGGCGGAACTCAGGCGAGAAACGCGCCTTGGCCTGCCAGAGAAACGATGCCAGGTCGTAGAGCACACATCCCGGACGGGCTCCCTGGAAGTCGATCCAGTAGCAGCGGCCGTTGTGGATCATCACATTGCGGCTCTGGCAGTCGCGGTACATCAGTCCGCTGAGCGAGTCGGGATACTCGGTGAGTACGCCGGCGAAGCGGAGGAAATCGTCCTCGAGCCGGTCCTCGTCGAACTCCACTCCCGCGCCTTTGAGGAAGCAGTATTTGAAATAGTTGAGGTCCCACAAGGCCTGGCGGAGGCAGAAGCTTTTCTGAAGGAAAGGCTTGGTCCAGTCGATGCCCGGGGCCGTCTGCAGCCGCGGCAGTTCGCTGACAGCTTCAGCCACCCAGTTGCGGCCGTCGGGCTTGTTCAGCTCGCCGAAGAGCTGCACGTCGCCCAGGTCCTCCTGCAGATAGAATAGCGAATCGTCTGAAACGGCGTAGAGCTCAGGCACACAGACGGAAGCGGCCTTAAGCCTCTCGGCAAGATATATGAACGCCCTGTTCTCGGCGACATCCGTTCCCGCCACACCGACAGCCGGCTGCAGACCGCGGCCGGACAGCCGGTAATATATTCTGTGGGAGCCTCCGGCGGGAAGCTCCGTCACATTTTCAGGGCAATAGCCGAATCTCTCCTTATAAAGTTCTGCGAGAGCCGCAGAGAAATGTCTGTTCATATCGTTAGTTGTTAGAGAATCAGAGCGGTAACCCGGCGGAGGAGACGAGAGGAGCGGCCGTCGACAACATTATCAGCGGAATCCGGCTCCTGGAGTGCGGCCGAAGCGGGTAATCCACAATCAAAGTTAAAACCGGCCTATCCGGGCCCGCGCGACATAAGAAAGGGAAGGATTTCAAGTTAGTTGGACAGGATGCGGTCCTAAAAGAGCTATAATTCAGGTCTCTTGGACGGCGGAAGCGGAATCCTTCCTTTTCCGGAGGACAAAATTAATGATTTTCTTTGATTTTTTAGAATAAAACATTAACTTTGCAATTGATTACCGAAGGAGGGTCCGGTTTCAAACGCGCGTCAGCGCGCCGCGCCGGTTCCGCCACTGAAAGATAGAGATTAATTTATGACCGGAGAAGCCCGCAAAGAGCGGACAGATCCTAAGTAACCCCAAATTTACTACAACAAATGGCTAAAATAGAAAACTACAATTTTGCCGGCAAGAAGGCACTTGTACGTGTCGATTTCAATGTACCTCTCGACGAGAACGGAAAGGTTACCGACGATACCCGTATCCGCGGCGCCCTTCCCACCCTGAAGAAGATTCTGGCCGACGGCGGCTCGCTTATCCTGATGTCGCACATGGGAAAACCCAAGGGTAAAGTGAATCCGAAGCTGAGTCTTTCTCAGATCCGCGAGGATGTGGCCAAAGCGCTGGGCGCCGAAGTAGAATTCGCCAAGGACTGCGCCGACGCTTCCAAAGAGGCCGCAGCGCTCAAGCCCGGACAGGCTCTTCTGCTCGAGAACCTTCGCTTCTATCCCGAGGAGGAGGGCAAGCCGACAGGTATCGACAAGACAGATCCCGGTTACGATGCTGCCAAGAAGGAGATGAAAGAGCGCCAGAAGGAGTTCGCCAAGAAGCTCGCAAGCTATGGCGATGTCTATGTGAACGACGCCTTCGGCACAGCTCACCGCAAGCACGCTTCCACAGCTGTGGTTGCCGATTATTTCGACGCAGACCACAAGATGCTCGGCTTCCTCATGGAGAAAGAGGTGAAAGCCGTGGACAACATCCTCAACAATATCAAACGCCCCTTCACAGCCATCATGGGCGGCTCTAAGGTATCATCCAAGATCGGTATCATCGAGAACCTGATGGACAAGGTCGACAACCTGATCCTCTGCGGCGGCATGACATACACATTCGCCAAGGCTCAGGGCGGCAAGATCGGTAACTCCATAGTGGAGGACGACAAGCTCGAGCTCGCTCTCGACATCATAAAGAAAGCAAAGGAGAAAGGCGTGAATCTCGTGCTCGGCACAGACTGTCTGGCTGCCGACGACTTCAAGAACGACGCCGCAGTGAAGGTATGCAATGCCAGCGCAATTCCCGACGGTTGGGAAGGCCTCGACGCAGGCCCGGCCACTATGGCATCCTTCGTGAACGCAATCCTGCCCGCCAAGACCATTCTCTGGAACGGCCCCGCAGGTGTGTTTGAATTCCCCAACTTCGAGACAGGCTCACGCGTGATAGCCGAGGCTATCGCGGAGGCCACCAACAACGGCGCCTTCTCGCTCGTGGGCGGCGGCGACTCTGTGGCTTGCGTCAACAAGTTCGGCCTGGCTGATCAGGTTTCTTACGTGTCGACCGGCGGCGGCGCACTCCTCGAGGCAATCGAGGGCAAGGTGCTTCCCGGCATCGCAGCCATCGGCTAGTAAGCCAAATACTTTTTTCTGAACCGATCCCATTCTGACCGGGTCTGCATCACGGCCCGGCCACGCGGCAGATAACCGACAAAGCGCCGGCTCCGTCCGGGGGCCGGGCGCAGCAGTCGGGAAATTCTCATGGCAAACAAGAAAATTTCAGCTCTGCAATTTGAGCTCCGACAAATTTTTCTTAATTTTGCAATGTCAAATACCGGTGCCCAGCCCTGTGGGCGAAGCGCCGGCTGAGACAAGTGGCCCCTCGGGAGGGGTAATCCAGGAGAAACTCAAAATCTCAGCCGAAGCAGGACGTCCAGCCCGGCTTATAACCGGGACACGGCACGCAGAAATGCAACGGCAGAATCCGCCAAAGTCTGCGCAAGGCAGCCGAGAAACCTAAGTTCAGAGATACAGTACCCAAGTTAACACATTAAAATACTTAATATTAATAACCAAAAATCAAACTCAAGTATGGAAGCTAAAAATCCCGCTTCAATGCCTCCTCAGGCAAAACCCGCTCCCAAGGCAAAACCCAAAAAGGAAGAGAAAATCAGCAACGTTAAGGGCATAGGCCAGGCATTCCTGGTGATCCTCTGCTGCGCTGCAATAGCTGTACTGGTGTTCTTCTTCGTGATGGGCGCCGAGGACAACTTCGCAGACAAAGATCCCGTGAACGGACATCCTCTGAACTATTGGG
>SFOK01000018.1 GCA_004552395.1 Bacteroidales bacterium
CGATCCACTCGCCGAGAATTAAAGCCCGTGCCCTTCGTGTTTCGGTAAAGTTTGAAGTCCCGTTTTCGGGAGCTTCAAACTTTTCTTTCAGCGTGACCTCAATCGTCTCATTAGCAAGGATATGCCTGTGTCCGAAAATAAAATAATCAGGCGGCAAATTGGCCGGATCGGCAAGGTAATCTGCCGCGAACTGCATCAGAGGCTCTTCGGTCTTTCCGAGATAAGGCATAGCCTCGGGATGAGTGCCGCGGTTCTTGTGGCTCCATCCGTAGGCGAGAGGGACTGTCCATCGCGGATGAATAGCCGAGTAGAGCTTCTGGCAGAAACGGTTGCGGAAGAACGAACGTATGAAGCGGAATCTGAGCGGACGTCGGCCTTCTCCGTCGCCGTGGGCCATGAAGAACCGTTTGCCGTCGATCTCGCGAATCAGCTCACCGTCAACCACTTCAATACCGAGTTCGCGTGGCAAGTAGTCGAAGATCCAGATATCGTGATTACCGATCAGCCAAGTTATCTTCACTCCGGAATCGGACAGCTCGGCCAACTTGCCGAAGAAACGGACGTAGCCCCTCGGCACCACATAGCGGTATTCAAACCAGTAATCCAGAATGTCGCCGAGCAGATAGATCGCCTTAGCCTTCTCCTTTACCGAATCGAGGAAAGCCACAACGCGCTTCTCCGCCTCGAGCGGATTATTGAACCATCGCGACCCGAGATGAAAATCGCTGAGGAAATAAGTGTATTGGCGACTGTGAGATTCCAAGGCTTTACGTGCGAATTGTTAAAGCTGTTGTTAAAAAATCTAAATTTCAAACCGCCCCCAGCAGAGAGATCCCGAGCCTCATCAGCAGAGCCGGAAGCTGTACTCAGAGAAAACCGAGCTCGAGCTTGGCTTCCTCGCTCATGAGGTCCTTGTCCCAGACGGGCTCGAAGACGAGACGCAGATCCACCGACTTCGGCCCCTCAATGCTGAGCAGCTTCTGGCGCACATCCTCGAGTATGAAGTCTGCGGCCGGACAATTCGGCGCCGTCAGAGTCATATCAACATGCAGGACCTCATCGGTCGGGTCATAGTCTATCTTATAAATCAACCCGAGATCGTAGATATTTACCGGAATCTCCGGGTCATAGACGGTCTTGAGCATCTCGATCGCTTTCTTTGTGATTTCAAGCGACTTGGAATCGGAAGCGGTTTGTGTGTTCTCTTTTTCCATAATGCAAATTTAGCTAAAAAATCCGTGATTGCCCAACTTGGGGCCCTCGGGAGTTCCTTTTTCAAAAATTATTTGTAACTTTGCTTCGGTAATCGGGCCGCCGGGCGCCTTGCTGCGGGAGACTGTTACAGCTTTTTCAACGCCGGGCACGAGGCGAGAGTCCGCACGTTAAACATTTTTCACAATTTTCACAATGCGAAATTTCAAGACGGTTCTTATAGTGGCTATAGCAGCCCTCGCGTTCACTGCCACGGCCGGTGCTCAGGTCCGTTTCGGTGTCAAAGTCGGCATGAATGTCAATAAACTCCACTGGGACAACATCCCTGCCACATTAGACAACAATAAGAACGGCTGCGGCTTCACCGGCGGTCTCATGACCGAGATCGGCATACCTCTCGGCGGCCTTGCCGTGGATGCCTCGTTCATGTATACCCACATGTCGGCCAAATCAGAGCTCGACATCTTTGCCGACAATGGCTCCATGGCCCATTCCATAGATATGTCGCCGGCCAAGAATTTCCTCGAAATACCTATCCACCTCAAGTATAAGTTCGGATTTCCGGTTATCGGCCAGGTTTTCAGCCCCTTCATCTTCACCGGCCCCGACTTCGCGTTCAACTTCTCCGGCGACAACAACTACTTCAAGACCAAGTCGGTGCAGTACGCCTGGGACTTCGGTATCGGCTTCGAGATCGTGACACATCTCCAGCTTCAGGCCGGTTACTCGCTTGGTATCAACAACATAGTTGATGCCGCCAACCTCGGCATCGTCTCCGACAACATCAAGATCAAGAACAATTACTGGACCATCACTGCCGCTTACCTCTTCTAACTCAGCGGCTTACCCCTCCCCCAAGCGGCGGCAGCGGTCTCTCGCGGCAGCGGCTGCAGTGGTCATTCCCGGCAACGGCTGCAAACTTCTCCCCTGCGAAAGCTCCGGCTGCGAGCCGAAGCCGCGATCCGGGGTGTCGCTGGAATAAACCGAATAAAAGCTTGTGGGTCAGGTTATTACAACAGCATAACATTGAAATGAAAAAGATTTTAACTCTTTTAGCGGCTCTCCTCTTGGTCGCTTCAGCTTCAGCCGAGTTCCGTTGGGGACCCACAGCGGGAGTCAATATCTCGGAACTGAAGTATAAGCAAGACCTCTTTACGGTGGACCAGACAGTGGGAGGAAGCGTCGGCGTGTTGGGCGAGCTCATGTTTCCCGGCATCGGCTTCGGTCTCGACGTGGGTCTTCTCTACGAGATGCACGGCGCCAAGCAGCATTTCGGCGAAAGGAAAATCTGGGCCTCCGACGGCATAGGCACCGAGACGAGTTATCTTCACTATATACAGATTCCGATAAACCTGCGCTTTAAGTACACGCGACTCAACGGCATCGAGGACAAGATAGCGCCGTTCATCTACGGCGGTCCGATCTTCTCCATTCTCGCCGGCCACAACGACGTGGCTCCGCTTGACTACAGCCACGGCTACATCGGCCTGCAATGCGGCCTCGGCGCCGAGATCTTCAAGCGTTTTCAGGTAAGCGCCGGCTATTACTGGGACATGACTTACGAGACCATCACCAAGAAGCTCGAAAATTTCAGCTCCAAAGCCCGCGGTTGGCAGGTGAAACTCACATATTTCATCAAGTAAGCATACCCCGCCTCTCTTGCCTCGGTTCGCTCAAGTTATACTCCCGCTTCCCGTCTACGGGTCTTTCACTTACGAGATTCCCGACGAGCTCCGTGACAGTCTTTCTGTCGGGGCGCGTGTGCTTGTGCCTTTCGGCGCCAGGAAACTCTATACGGGTATCGTTGAGTCGTTTTCCGACCGAACTGACGCCGACTACGAGCTCAAGCAGATAGCCTCGCTCCTCGACCCCGATCCGATCGTGCGCTATCCGCAGCTCAAATTCTGGAACTGGATAGCAGAATACTACCTCTGCACGCCCGGCGAAGTGATGAAGGCGGCCCTCCCCGCAGCGCTCAAGATCGAGAGCGAGACTATGGTGGAGCTCAACAAAGCCTACGAGGAGATCTTCTTTCCCGAAAGCAGCGGGCAGAACGGCGAAAGCAGCGGGCAGAACGGCGGAATCATCAGCGAGACGGTCTGCAGCGAGGGCGGCGATGGCCCGGTCTGCAGCGGCGGCGAGGGCGGCAGACATCCGCTCACGGAGAGCGAGGCCGCGGTGATCCAGTTGCTCGACCACAACGGCAAGATGCGTATCGGCGACCTGGAGGGCTTCAAGGAGATACGCAACCCCCACAAGACCATACAGTCGCTCCTCGACAGCGGCCGCATACTGATCTCCGAACGTCTCACAGACAAATACATAAGCCGCAAAATCACCTGCGTGGGCCTCAACGTCCGCCGTGGCGACGACGACCGGCTCCACGCTCTTTTCGGCCTCACCTCCCGCTCCCGCAAACAGGAACAGCTGCTCGTGGCCTACCTTGAGATGTCGCGGTGGATGCAGGCGCGTGCCCCGCTCTGCACAGTCGAGAAGAAGGAGCTGCTGCTCCGCGCCGGCGTGAGTCCGGCCGTGTTCAAGGCTATGGCCGACAAGGGTATCTTCACCCTCACAGTGAAGAATGTGAACCGTTTCGCGGGCGTGAACGACTCCGCCGAGAGCACCCTTCCGGTACTCAGCGGGCTGCAGCAGAAAGCCGCCGAACGTATCATCGCACTCTGGAAAGAGAAAACCACTGTGCTGCTCCACGGCGTCACCGGCAGCGGCAAGACGGAGGTCTATTCCCACCTGATGCAGAGGGCGCTCGACGCCGGTCGCCAGGTCCTCCTCCTCGTCCCGGAGATCTCGCTCACCACTCAGCTTACCAAACGTCTGCGCGACATCTTCGGCAACAAACTGCTCGTATACCACTCCAAATTTTCCGACAGCGAACGCGCCGACATCTGGCGCCGGCTGCTCACCTCGCGCGAGCCGCTCGTGGTCGTGGGCGCCCGCAGCGCCGTCTTCCTCCCCTTCGCCTCGCTCGGAATGGTGATTGTGGACGAGGAGCACGAGGCGAGCTACAAACAGCAGGAGCCGGCCCCGCGTTACAACGGACGCGACTGCGCCATAATGCTCGCCACGATGCACGGCTCCAAGGTCCTGCTCGGTTCGGCCACACCATCGGTGGAGACATACTTCAAGGCCACCAACGGCCTCTACGGCCTCGCCGAGCTCACGGAGCGTTATCACGGCACGGAGCTGCCCGACGTGGAGGTGGTGGATATGCGTCTCAAACGCCGCAAGAAGGAGACCGACGGCATCTACTCGCTCGACCTTGTGGCCCGGCTCCGCCACACCGTGGCCGACGGCAAACAGGCCATCGTCTTTCAGAACCGCCGCGGATTCGCCCCTGTGGTAGTCTGCAGCCAGTGCGGTTGGACCCCCAAGTGTGTGAACTGCGACGTCTCGCTCGTATACCACAAGCGCACCAACGAGCTGCGCTGCCACTACTGCGGCTACATCACGCGCCTCCCCAACGTATGCCCCGCCTGTGGCATGAACTCGGTGGAGACCCACGGCTACGGCACCGAACGCGTGGCCGACAAACTGCACGCCATACTCCCCGAGGCCAGGCTCGTGCGCATGGATCTGGACACCACGCGCAACAAGGACAGCTACTCCGAGATCATCGACGAGTTCTCACGCAAAGAGACCGACATACTGATCGGCACACAGATGGTCACCAAAGGGCTCGACTTCGAGAACGTCAGCACCGTTGGTATCGTCAACGCCGACACACTGCTAAACTTCCCCGACTTCCGTAGCGACGAGCGGGCCTTCAACATGCTCGAACAGGTCTCCGGACGCGCCGGACGCAAAGACACCAAAGGGAAAGTGATCGTGCAGACCACCGACCCGGATAATCCCGTGATCGGGTTCGTGAAACGACACGACTACGCGGGCTTCTACAGCAACGAACTGGAGAACCGCCGACGCTACTCCTACCCGCCCTTCACGCGAGTGATCAACATCTACCTGCGCAACAAAGACCAACGCACCGTGATACAGCACGCCGCCGAGTATACGAAAGCGCTGCAGGCCGTGTTCGGCAACCGCGTGCTCGGACCCGAGACGCCCTACGTAGGGCGCGTCTCGACCTGGTATATCCGTTCTGTGATGCTAAAAGTTGAGGCCGGAGCCTCCATGAAGAAGGTAAAAGAGCTTCTGCGCGACATCTACGTGCGCCTCGCCACTCTCCCCGGCATGAAATCCACCCGCATCCACTACGACGTCGACCCCGTGTAAGGCGGCGGGGTGATTGAGTATCGCGGTGATTGATAATTGTTTTTGAGGCGCGGGTGCCGGGTGCAGCGCCCTTACCGGGTTCATAATCAAGGCGTTTGACACGGACAGAGCGGCGGGAAATTTCATAAAGGGCGGCAGAAATAGAAAAGAGGCTGCGCCGAAAAGCGCAGCCTCGGTATAAAGGTTCGGATTACTTCAGTTGATTAGTTCTGGTCGTCGGCGACACCCCACTGCTGGGCGGCGAGGCGGCGGTAGTTGTTGTAGCGCCACTTGGCGTTCTCCTCAGCGGCCTGGAAGAGCTCGGCTGCCTCGGCAGGATACTGCTTCATGACGGAAGCGTAGCGTACCTCGCCTTTGAGGAAGTCCTGGAACTTATCCCACTGGGGTACCTTGCTGTCGAGGGTGAAGGGGTTCTTGCCTTCGGCCTCGAGTGCGGGGTTGTAGCGCCAGAGCTGCCAGTAACCACACTCTACAGCGCGGGCTTCCTCAGCCTGTGCGTGGCCCATACCGGCCTTCAGACCGTGGTTGATACAGGGAGCGTAGGCTATGATTACCGAAGGACCGTCGTAAGCCTCAGCCTCGCGGATAGCCTTGAGGGTCTGGGCCTGGTCGGCGCCCATGGCGATCTGTGCCACATATACATAGCCGTAGGTGGAGGCGATAAGACCGAGGTCTTTCTTGCGGATGCGCTTGCCTGCAGCGGCGAATTTGGCGATAGCGCCGAGCGGTGTGGCCTTGGATGCCTGGCCGCCGGTGTTGGAGTAAACCTCGGTATCGAGCACGAGTATGTTGACGTTCTTACCGGAAGCGATCACATGGTCGAGACCGCCGAAGCCTATATCGTAGCTTGCGCCGTCGCCGCCGATGATCCACTGGCTGCGTTTCACGAGGTAGTGGCTGAGGCCGAGGATCTCTTTGCAGACGTCGCAACCTGCAGCTGCACCCTCTTTGACGAAGGGAAGCAGGGAGTCGGCAGCCTTGCGTGAGGCGTCAGCATCGTCCTTGGCATCGAGCCAAGCGCGTGCGGCGTCTTTGTAGCCGTCAGATGTCTTGTCGCTGTCGATCATCTTGCCGAGGGCGAAGACGAGGCGTTCGCGCATCTTCTCGTTCGCGATAGTCATGCCGAGACCGAACTCGCAGAAGTCCTCGAAGAGTGAGTTGGCCCAAGCGGGACCCTGACCTTTCTCATTCTTGCAGTAAGGTGTGGAGGGTACTGAGCCTGAGTAGATCGAGGAGCAGCCGGTAGCGTTGGCCACTATCTCACGGTCGCCGAAGAGCTGGCTGATGAGCTTGACATAGGGTGTCTCGCCGCAGCCCGAGCAAGCGCCTGAGAACTCGAACATCGGAGTAGCGAACTGGCTGTTCTTGACATTGAGCTTGATGTCGACGAGGTTCTGCTTCGAGCTTACCTCCTTGACGCAGTATTCCCAGTTCTTGTCTTCGTCGAACTGAGTCTCGATATGCTTCATCTCGAGAGCCTTGACGCCCTTCTTGCCGGGGCATACATCGACGCAGTTGCCGCAGCCGAGGCAGTCGAGCACATCGACCTGCTGCACGAAGCGCAGACCCTTGAGAGCCGGGCCCATTGCGGGGATTGTCTCGTTCTCCTTGAAGGGAGACTTGGCGAGTTCTTCGTCGTTGAGCAGGAAGGGACGTATGGCAGCGTGAGGGCAGACATAGGCGCAGCGGTTACACTGGATACAGTTCTCGGGGTTCCACTCGGGGACGAAGGCGGCCACACCGCGTTTCTCGTACTTGGCTGTGCCGAGCTCCCATGTGCCGTCGCTGATCTCCTTGAAGGCGCTGACGGGGAGCAGGTCGCCGTCCTGGGCGTTGATGGGGCGCACCACATTGTTGATGAACGCGGGATCGTGGTTCTCTGCCACAGCGTCGTCGGGGAGGTTGACCCAGGCGGGATCCACGTCGAGCTTCTTATACTCGCCGCCGCGGTCAACGGCCTGATAGTTCATGTTGACCACATTCTCGCCCTTCTTGCCGTAGCTCTTGTTGATGAACTTCTTCATCTGCTCCACGGCGAGGTCTACGGGGATCACCTCAGTGATGCGGAAGAAGGCAGACTGCAGGATAGTGTTGGTGCGGTTGCCCAGACCGATCTCCTGAGCGATCTTGGATGCGTTGATATAATAGAGTGTGATGTTGTTCTTGGCCAGATATTTCTTCACCTTGTTGGGAAGATTCTTGGCAAGCTCCTCGCCCTCCCAGATGGTGTTGAGCAGGAATGTGCCGCCGGGCTGCAGGCCGCGTGTCACATCATACATGTGGAGGTAAGCCTGAACGTGGCAAGCCACGAAGTTAGGTGTGGTCACCAGGTATGTGGAGCGGATAGGCTCGTCGCCGAAGCGGAGGTGTGAGCAGGTGAAGCCGCCCGATTTCTTGGAGTCGTAGGAGAAGTAAGCCTGGCAATACTTGTCGGTGTTGTCGCCGATGATCTTCACCGAGTTCTTGTTGGCACCCACGGTACCGTCGGCACCGAGGCCGTAGAACTTGGCCTGGAACATACCCTTGCCGCCGAGAGCGAGCTCCTGGCCGAGCGGGAGGGAAGTGTAAGTGAGATCGTCGTTGATACCGATTGTGAAGCCGTGCTTGGGCTCGGGAAGAGCCAGGTTCTCATATACGGCTATGATCTGGGCCGGAGTGGTGTCCTTGGAGCCGAGACCGTAGCGGCCGCCCACGATGACGGGAGCGTCCTTCTTGCCGTAGAAGCACTCTTTGACGTCGAGATACAGGGGCTCGCCGTTGGCGCCGGGCTCTTTTGTGCGGTCGAGCACTGCGATGCGCTTGGCAGTCTTAGGCACAGCGGCCAGGAAATGCTTGGCCGAGAAGGGGCGGTAGAGATGCACGCAAACCACACCGACTTTCTCGCCTTTCTCTCTCAGGTAGTCGATAGTTTCCTTGATGGCCTGTGTCACGGAGCCCATGGCTATGATCACACGCTCGGCATCCTCGGCGCCGTAGTAGTCGAAGAGGCCGTAGTTGCGTCCTGTGATCTTGTTGATCTCCTTGATATAGTTCTCCACGATCTCAGGCACAGCCTCATAGTAGGGGTTGCAGCTCTCGCGATGCTGGAAGAACACGTCGGGGTTCTCAGCCATGCCTCGGCAAACGGGGTTCTCGGGGTTGAGAGCGCGGCGGCGAAAGTCGGCCAGAGCCTCGCGGTCGAGAAGCGGAGCGAGGTCCTCATTGTCGAGGCGCTCGATCTTCTGGATCTCATGGGAAGTGCGGAAGCCGTCGAAAAAGTTCACGAAAGGCACGCGGCTCTTGATGGTGGAAAGATGAGCCACACCGGCCAGATCCATCACCTCCTGCACAGAGCCTTCGGCGAGCATGGCAAAGCCGGTTTGGCGGCAAGCCATCACATCCTGATGGTCGCCGAAGATACAGAGAGCGTGGCTTGCCAGAGTGCGTGCCGATACATGGAATACGCAGGGGAGAAGCTCACCGGCGATCTTATACATGTTGGGGATCATCAGCAGGAGGCCCTGCGATGCGGTGTAGGTAGTGGTAAGGGCACCGGCCTGCAGAGAGCCGTGGACCGCGCCGGCAGCGCCTCCCTCGCTCTGCATCTCCTGCACGAGCACTGTCTCACCGAAAATGTTTTTGCGTCCTGCGGCTGACCACTCGTCCACATATTCTGCCATGGTCGACGAGGGGGTAATAGGATAGATAGCCGCCACTTCGCTAAACATATAGCTGATGTGGGCGGCAGCCTGATTACCGTCGCACGTAAGGAACTTTTTCTCTTTACTCATAAGAAGTTATAGTTAAAAAGTTTTGTGTTGTAACTCAAATAAATGCGTAAAACCGGGGAGACGCCGGAGCAGACTCTACCGGGAACGCCTCCCTGAATATCTTGCAAAATTACCAATTTTTTCGGAAATATCAAAATAGATGTCTGCGTACGCTTCCAAGTGTCCGCGCGCAGACCCTTATAGAAGTAACGCGGAGCGGTCAATAAGGTTTGCGCAGGCGCACGTTTTAGCGGATTTTTTTGTAACTTCGCGACTATGATTCACCACGCAACTATGCAGCAACATTCAGTGAGGCGGATAGCCATGATGCTCTTCGCCGGCGCTCTGCTGATCACACTCCTATCGTCGGGATTCACCGAGTTCAACACCAAAGGTGAACCGCGCGAGGCCCTTGTGGCCCACACCATGCTCTCGACGGGCGACTGGGTGCTTCCCGTGGACGAAGCGGGCGACATGTCCTACAAACCGCCTATGTTTCACTGGCTTGTGGCCGCCTCCTCGCTGCTCTTCGGGTCGCTCAGCGAGTTCACCTCCCGCCTGCCGTCGGCCCTCGCCCTCTCCGGCCTCGTGACAGCCACTTTCTGCTTCTTCGCCCGCCGGCGCGAAGAGAGCAACGCCAAAGACACTGATACGAGGCAGGCGTTGCTTGCGGCGCTGCTCACATTCACCTGCTTCGAGTGCTTCCGTGCCGGCACGAACTGCCGAGTCGATATGGTGCTCACTTTCTTTATGTGCACCGCCATAATGGCGCTTGTGCGCGGCATCGAGCGCCGGAGCGTGCTCCGGCTCGGTCTCGGCGCGTTGCTGCTCTCAGGCGCCGCTCTCACGAAAGGGCCTGTGGGGATCGTGCTGCCGCTTGGCGTGGTCTGGGTATACGCGCTTCTGCAGGGACGCAACTTCCTGAAAGTCACCGCCGTCGCGCTGATTGTGCTGATCGCGGCCTGTCTGCTCCCGGCGCTCTGGTATTACGCCGCCTGGCGGCACGGCGGCGACCGTTTCCTCTCGCTCGCCATGGAGGAGAACTTCGGCCGCTTCACCGGGCAGATGACCTACGACAGCCATGTGAAGCCGTTCTGGTACAACTTCGTGAGCCTGCTGACCGGCACACTCCCCTGGAGTCTGCTGCTGATATGCACTTTACGTCCCCGGCGGTGGCGGATCAAAGCTCCGCGGCTCAGTTGGGCGAAGATCAGACAGGCCGATCCTTATACGCTTCTGTCAGTGACGGCTGCGGTGCTGATTTTCATATTCTACTGCATACCTAAGAGCAAAAGGAGCGTCTATCTGCTACCTATGTATCCATTCATCGGCTACCTGCTGGCCGAGCGTTTCATGGCGCTGATCCGGGAGAGGCGGCTGAGCGCGAAGCTGATGCGTCGGCTCGTGACTATAGTACTGATACTCTATCCGATAGGCTACGCTATCGTCTTCCCGTTCTCGGTCAACGGCCGCTCTGACCGCGCCATAGCCGAGGATATCAGCCAGATTGTTCCCGATAAAGAACCGGTATATACATTCGTTCCCGACGCATTTCTGCGCTATTACGTGACCAACCATTATCTGGGCTACCGCATGAAGTCGCTGCTGCCGTCGGGACAGACTCCCGGCGCCGACCGAACGCCCGACGCCAACGACATAGCGGCTGTGCCCGGCGACTGTTTCTACCTCGCACTAAGCGAGAAAGTATGGGACGGCCGGCAGATTCCTCTCAGCGCCGAGGGCGGGAAAGAGACCGACTTCGGCATACATTCGTGGCTGATGTCCCGAGGGCTCGAAGCGGAGGAGATCTACCGGTCCGAGCGGTCGACCCGCGATGTAAAAGGGAGGCTCGTGCTGCTGAAAGTGGCCTCGAAAACCGGAACTGAAAAATACGACACAAACAGATGAAAAAGACAGCAATTATACTTGCCGGTGGCGAAGGACACCGCGCCGGAGGAGACGTGCCGAAACAGTTCCGCGAGCTGCTCGGCAAGCCGATGTACCTCTACAGCATGGAGGCGTTTCTGGCCGCCGATCCGGAGACGGAGCTGATCCTGGTCTGCCATCCCGGCATGATGGATCTTCTCGAAGTGCAGACGGCCGAATATCCGGGCGAGCTGAGCTACACGCTCGTGTGCGGCGGACGTTCGCGGCGCGAGTCGGTTGAACACGCGCTCATGGAGATAGGCTCAGGCAACGCGGAGAGGCTTGTGGCCGTCCACGACAGCGCTCGTCCGCTCATCGATGCCGCCACGATACTCCGCGGATGGGAGACAGCCCGGCACAGCGGGAGCGCCGTGCCTGTGGTGCCCGTCACCGACTCGCTGCGACATAAGATGCCCGACGGGGGTAGCCGTGCCGTGGATCGCTCTCAGTTCATGGCCGTGCAGACGCCGCAGATCTTCCGGGCCGACATACTCGCCGAGGCATACCGACAGCCCGACTCGCCGGCGTTTACTGACGACGCCTCGATGGTGGAAGCCGCTGGACATTCAGTGACGCTCTACGAAGGGAATCCCCGCAATATCAAGGTTACGAATCCATGCGACTTCGCCGTGGCCGAAGCATTGCTGAAACTCCGCTGAGGGAAGCAATTGCGCTGAGTAAAAAAATAATTGCGCTGAGAGAAGCAATGCGCTGAGAAAACTATGCAACGAATCGGATCGACCGACATTAAATATCTCAAGGGCGTGGGCGATGTCCGTGCCCGCAAGCTGAAGACGGAACTCGGCATAGCCACGTTCCGCGACCTGATGTATTATTTCCCGAACCGCTATATCGACCGCAGCCGCTTCTACAATATAGCGGAATTTACGGGCGATATGCCGGCAGTGCAGGTGCGCGGCAAGTTCGTGAGCTTCAACGAGGCCGGCGAGGGGGCGAGGCTCAGGCTCGTGGGCAGTTTCTACGACGGGCGGAGCTTCGCGGAGGTGATCTGGTTCCGCAGCATCAAGAACATAAAGCGCTCGCTGGTGAAGGGGAAAGAGTATGTGATCTTCGGCAAGCCGACGCTATTCAACGGTGTGTGGTCTTTTGCCCACCCCGAGATAGAGAGCTACAACCCGGAGAACCCGCCGCAGGGTCAGCGCGGTGTCTATCCCCTCACGGAGAAGTCGCGCAACGGCGGCATAACGAGCCGCACACTCCAGACTCTGGCCGCCAACCTTTTCGAGAAGGTGACGCAGATCGGCGACACGCTGCCGCAGGAGATAGTAAGCCGTCTCAGGCTGATGCCTCTGCTGCAGGCCCTGCGCGCCATGCACTTCCCCACCTCGCCGTCCGAATTGGAGAGGGCACGCAAGCGGCTAAAATTCGAGGAGCTGTTCTATGTGGAGCTCCACATACTGCGCTATTCGCTCCACCGCGACATCACGACCCGCGGCCATGTCTGCGCCCGCGTGGGCCGGTTCTTCAACGAGTTCTACAGCCGCGTGCTTCCCTTCGAGCTGACCGGCGCACAGAAGCGTGTGATCCGCGAGATACGCAACGACATGCGCACCGGGAGGCAGATGAACCGTCTGCTGCAGGGCGACGTTGGTAGCGGCAAGACCATGGTGGCCTTCATGTCGATGCTCATAGCGGCCGACAACGGGCTTCAGTCCGTGCTCATGGCGCCCACCGAGATACTGGCCCGGCAGCACTACGAGACGCTCCGGGCCTGGGGCGACAGGATCGGTCTGCCGGTCAGGCTCCTCACCGGGAGCATCCGCACCTCGGAGCGCCGCGAGATCCACGCCGGGCTGCTGGACGGCACCATAGGTATCCTCATAGGGACCCACGCCGTGATCGAGGACACAGTGCAGTTTCTCAACCTCGGCCTGGTGATCATTGACGAGCAGCACCGTTTCGGTGTGGCGCAGAGGGCACGCCTCTGGACCAAGAACGCCGTGCCTCCGCATATCCTTGTGATGACCGCCACACCTATCCCCCGCACGCTGGCCATGATAGTCTACGGTGACCTTGAGAGCTCCGTCATCGACGAGCTGCCGCCCGGCCGCAAGCCGATAGCCACCTCGCTCCACTACGAGGAGGGACGCGAGCAGGTCTACCGCGACATATACACCGAGTTGCGCAAGGGGCGGCAGGTCTATATAGTCTACCCACTCATCAACGAGAACGACCGCCTGGAGCTGCGCAGCGTCGAAGAGGGCTACAAGAATATCTGCGAGATCTTCAGCGAGTTCCGCGTCTGCTGTGTCCACGGCCGTCTGCGTCCCGACGAGAAGGAGCACCAGATGCAGCTGTTCGTCAGCGGCGAGGCACGTATCATGGTGGCTACCACGGTGATAGAGGTCGGTGTCAACGTGCCGAACGCCTCCGTAATGGTGATAGAGAACGCCGAGCGGTTCGGCCTCTCGCAGCTGCATCAGCTCCGCGGACGTGTGGGCCGAGGCGCCGACAAGAGTTACTGCATACTTATGAGCAAACAGAATATCGGTAAGGAGACCCGCGAGCGGCTCTCGATAATGACGCAGACCAACGACGGCTTCCGCATAGCCGAGGCTGACATGAAGCTGCGTGGTCCCGGCGACATGGAGGGGACGCTGCAGAGCGGCTTCGCCTTCAACCTCAAGGTGGCCTCTCTCGCCTCCGACGGCGACGCCATACAGCTTGCCCGCAGCGTAGCCACACAGGTACTCGACTCGAACCCCACCCTCAGCGGAGCGGCGGGAGCAGGGGCCGGAGCGGCTGATGGATCGGCGCAGCTGACGCCCTATTCGCTGAAGCTGCTGGAGACGGAGCTGACGCACCGCTTCGGCCGGCAGGTAGACTGGAGCCGCATATCCTGAGGCCGGGAGCCGAGACCGAGCTTATGTGGCTATGTGGCTTATGTAACGGATGTAACATAAGGGAAAGCAGCTGAGGTCAGCTGAGGGAAGAAAACGGGCAGGGGACTTTTCTATGGGGAGGATTTTTGCTAATTTTGCATTTCGGTATTGACAAAAACGATGAATCTTACTGAAGACACAAATGCAAAAGAGGCGCAGAAACGAGACGCAGCGGCTAAACCGGCGGGAACCGGAGTGCGGGAGGCGCATCTGCTGCGAAAGCTGTTTTTCTCGTTCCTGAAGATCGGCGCGTTCACGTTCGGCGGGGGCTGGGCCATGATCTCTATCATTGAGCGCGAGATTGTGGACAAGCACCACTGGATCGAGCGCGAAGAGTTTCTCGACCTCCTCGCTCTGGCCCAGTCGCTTCCGGGCATCCTCGCGGTGAACATATCCGTGGCTGTGGGCGACAAGATGGCAGGCAAACGCGGCGGACTCACGGCGGCGTTAGGCACGATCCTTCCGTCGTATCTGATCATCCTCACCATAGCGATCTTCCTGACGCCGGACCTGATCAAGAACAACCGCACGGTTTCGGCTATATTCATGGGTATACGTCCGGCTGTGGTGGCGCTTATCATAGCACCGGTGCTCAGCTCGGCCAAAGCGGCCAAGATCACGCTCAAGACGGTGTGGATACCGCTCATCGTGGCACTTATGATCTCACTCAACGCCGGGTGGATGTCGAACCCGATACTCTATGTGGCTCTCGGAGCGGCCGGAGGCTACGGCTTCTATCTCTGGGGGCGCCGCAAGCTGTCGCAGAAAGGAGGCTCGAAATGATCTATCTCAAACTTCTGTGGTCGTACCTCAAGATCGGTATCTTCGGCTTCGGCGGCGGCTACGCCATGCTCTCGCTGGTGGAGAGTACGGTCGTGGACCCCGGATGGATCACCGAGCAGATGTTCACCGACATAGTGGCTATATCGCAGATGACACCCGGACCTATCGGCATCAATTCCGCCACTTACATAGGCTATGTGGTGCCCGGCACAGTGAATCCGGAATCGTTCGCATCGCCTCTCTGGGGTCTGCTCGGTTCGCTGGTATGCACCTTCGCTGTGGTGATACCGTCGTTTCTCATGGTGCTCTACCTGTCGCATTTCATCAGGCGCCACAACGAGAGCGGGGTGATAAAGGCTATCTTCACCGGGCTGAGGCCTGTGGTAGTGGGGCTTGTGGCCTCCGCGGCCATACTGCTAATGAACAGCGCCAACTTCTGCCCGGACCATTCGCAGGCGCAGCTGTGGACCTCGGTGGCGATCTGTGCGGCGGCTTTCTGTCTGGTCTATTTCCCGATACCGTGGCGCGGCAAGAAGCTGCGCATCCACCCAATCTCGGTGATCTGCATGGCGGGAGCGGCCGGTTTCCTCATCTACGGACTATGACACTCCGCAGCCCTCAGATACCCAATCATTTACGACACAACTCACATCAGATATGGAATCTTCAGAATCACAGTATAATTCCACCCTTCAATGGCTTTTCCGCCAGCTGCCCATGTTCTCGCGTGTGGGTGCCGCAGCCTACAAACCGGGTCTGCAGACCACCGATGAGCTCGACAAAGCGTTCGGTCATCCCCACAGAGCGTTCCGGAGCATCCACATAGCCGGAACCAACGGCAAAGGGTCCGTGAGCCACAACCTGGCGTCGATACTTATGGCGCAGGGTTACCGCGTCGGGCTCTACACCTCGCCGCATCTCGTGGACTTCCGCGAGAGGATACGTGTGGACGGGGAGATGATTCCGCACGAGGCTGTGGTCGATTTCGTGGAGCGCTACAAGGCGATGGACTACTCCGGCCACCCGTCATTTTTCGAGCTGACCATGATGATGGCTTTCGACTGGTTCAGCCGCAGCCATGTGGATTATGCGGTGATAGAAGTGGGTATGGGCGGACGTCTCGACTCCACGAATGTGATCACGCCCGTGGGATGTGTGATCACGAACATATCCAAGGACCACACGCAGTTCCTTGGCGATACGCTCGAGAAGATCGCCGGCGAGAAGGCGGGGATAATCAAACCCGGCATACCGGTGACCATAGGCCAGGCGTCCGGCTCCGTGCGCGAGGTGTTCGAGAGGAAAGCGGATGCCGAAGGGGCGCCGGTGCGTTTCGCCGAGGACCTCTACCCTGCCGGTGTGGAATCGACCGCATCCTTCCGCGACCTTCAGGGCAACAGCTTCAGCTCGCCTCTGTGCGGCGACTATCAGCTCAAGAACCTGGCCACGGTGCTCACGGCTGTGGATATGCTGCGCGAATGCGGTGTGACGCTCTCCGGCGAGGCTGTGGCGAAGGGTATTAGCGACGTCTGCAAGGCTACCGGGCTAATGGGCCGCTGGAGCGTGCTGCGGCGGTCGCCCGAGGTGATTGCCGACACCGGCCACAATGAGGACGGTCTGCGCGGTAACATACGTCAGCTGCTGCGCGAGTTGGAGAGCCGGAGAGCGAAGGGTGCCGGCGGCGCCGATCCGAAGCTAAGGTTAGTGATCGGATTCGTGTCCGACAAAGATATAGCCAACATACTGAAACTCTTCCCTGCCGAAGCCGAATACTATATATGCAACGCACAGATACCCAGAGCATTGAAATCAGACTTGCTGGCCGACCGCTGCCGCGATGCCGGGCTGAGAGTGAGTCCGGAGCGGGTGTTCCCGACCGTCAGAAGCGCCTACGAGAGAGCCCTGAGCGAGGCGGGAAGTGAGGATATAATCTATGTGGGTGGATCCACGTTTGTGGTGGCCGACTGCCTGGCCGCCCTGCGATCCGAAAGCAGCAAATAATAATCAGCATCAAACCGATGGCCGACCTGTATTACACCATAACCTCGCCCGGAGAGTCGAAAGTCACCGAGAAGATGAGCCGTTTTCTCGGGTTCGCCCTCCACGCCGCAAGTGCCGAAGAAGCACGCGAAATCATCAGGGATTATCAGAACCGTTTTCACGACGCGCGGCATGTCTGCTGGGCTTATATGATCGGCCCGCGACGACTGGAGTATCAGCTCAACGACAACGGCGAACCGTCGGGAACCGCCGGAAAACCTATCCTGGGACAGATAAACTCTTTCTCGCTGACGGATACTGTCGTGATTGTGGTGCGCTACTTCGGCGGGATAAAACTCGGCACAAGCGGCCTTATCGCAGCTTACAGGGAGGCCGCACGCGAGGCTATAGAGGCCGCGGTGGTGGAGGAACGTCACGAGATGAGCAGCATCCGCGTATCGTTCCCCTATATGGCCATGAACGATGTGATGAAGCTTGCCAAACAGCCGGGCGTGGAGATAGCCGAGCAGACGTTTGACAACACCTGCTTCATCACGCTCAGCATCCGAAGCGACAAAGCCGAGGAACTGCGCGGGCGCCTCACCTCCGTATCCGGAGTGACCGAAACTCCTGACAGTGTGCAGTGAATAATTTGTAGTGAGTAATTAGCTAATAATAATTCCCGGCACCAGGTTTTTGACGCCTGTTTTTTGCGCCTAAAGTCTGACGCCTCAAGCCTGACGCCTCAAGCCTAACGCCTAACGCCTGACGCCTAACGCCTCAAGCCAAACGCCTGACCTTTAATTCCTGACTTCGGAGACCTTCCTTTTCTCACCTTTGATTCTGAAAGAACTGCCGCGGGCGACCAACGCCGATGCGGCCTCTTTCTTCAGGCAGACGAGGCTGTAATGGTCGCGGACGTCGATCTTGCCGATCTCGCCGGAGGGGATGCCGCCGTCGTTGCAGAGGAATCCGAGTATGTCGCCGCGCGAAAGTTTCTCCTTCTTGCCGGCGCTGATGAAGACGGTGGCACTGTCGGACGAGAGGTTGCCGCGGGCCTCGGGGTCGCTGTAGAACGTGTCGTCGAAGCTCACGTATTGGGGAATATCCTCGTCGGGTCCGGCAAGCAGGTAGACATCGCCCGAGGCGTCCACACGGGCCGTGCGGCCGTTGCGGTGCGTCCATGTCTCAGGCTGCAGCGGCATATGATAATGGATCACGTTGGCTACGGATTCAATGTCGAGGCCGCGGGCGGCGAGGTCTGTGGCCACAAGCACCGGACGGCTGCCGTTGTTGAACAGAGCCACGGCTTTCTCGCGGTCAGTCTGGTCGAGCGCGCCGTGATATTCAACGCAGTCCACGCCCTTGGAGCGCAGAAACTGAGCCACACGGTCGGCGCTCTCGCGATGGTTCACGAAGATGATGGTGCGCTCGATCGGACTATCCTTGGAGAGAGTTCGCAGCAGCTGCAGCAGGCTCTGGAGCTTGTCGCGGCTGTCGGAGTCGACGCGGTGCACGCGCAGGCGGTGGCGCAGTTCGCCGTTGTCGGAAAGGTACGAGAGTTCCAGAGGTTCCTTCAGGGCTATGAAAGCGGGGATCGCCTCCATGCGGGTGGCCGAAGTGAGAATAATTCGGCTCAGGTTCTTGAGGCGTGCGAAGATCTTCTTCATCTCCTCCTCGAAACCGAGCTCGAGCGACTTGTCGAACTCGTCGAGCACGGCGATGCGACACGGCACCACATCGATGTTGCGCCGCCGTATATGGTCGAGCAGACGGCCCGGTGTGGCCACGGCTATGTCGGCGCCGGCATGGAGCGAATTGACTTCGTCCTCCACCTTGTGGCCGCCGTAAAGGGGCGTGACCTTGAAAGGTCCCGATATCTCGCGCAGCACACCGTAGATCTGCAGCACGAGCTCGCGCGAAGGGGCTATGATCACCGCCTGAAGCTGCCCTTTCGAGGGACGGAGCATCTTCAGCATCGGGAGCAGGAAGGCTAGCGTCTTGCCCGTACCTGTGGGCGAGAGGAGCACAATGTCGCGCTTGTCGGAAGCGGCGTCGAGCATACGGCGCTGCATAGGATTGAGCTCGCTGATGCCGAGCCGCGAAGCCACGAGGGGCAGAAATTCTTTCTCTTTCACTTTTCCGGGATTTAACTAAGAGCTTGTTTGACAAAAAATGTTACCGCTTAGGGCGGCTATCGTCCCAAGCTCTATGAAGCTGACTCTAATATAACACCGCAGCCGCGCCGAGGGTTCCCCACCCCGCGGATTCAGCGACCGCCCGGCTGCGGATTCAGCGGGCGCCGGGCCGGGGAGTCGAAAACAGCCGGGCTGGAGGGCCCGGCTGTATGTGCTGTATATGATCTGATAGTATTTTGCGGATTACATGTTCATACCGCCGTCGACCTGGATAACCTGGCCGGTAACGTAGCCCGACATGTCGGAAGCGAGGAATGTAGCCACATTGGCGATATCCTCTACCTGACCTCCGCGGCGCAGAGGTATCTTCTGGCACCACTCTTTGCGGATATCCTCGGGGAGGGCGGCTGTCATGGCTGTCTCTATGAATCCGGGAGCGATTGCGTTGGCGCGGATACCACGGCTGCCCACCTCCTGGGCTATCGACTTGGCCAGGGCGATGAGGCCGGCCTTGGAAGCTGCGTAGTTGCACTGTCCGGCGTTACCGTGTACACCGACTACGGATGCCATGTTGATGATCGAGCCGTGGCGCTGACGCATCATGATGGGGAGCACGGCGTGGATGAAATTGAAGGCCGATTTGAGGTTGACGGCGATCACTGCGTCCCACTGAGCCTCGCTCATGCGCATCATGAGGCCGTCTTTGGTGATACCGGCGTTGTTGACAAGGATGTCGATGCTGCCGAAGTCCTCGTGTACTTTCTTGACTGTCTCCTCGGTATCCGCGAAATTGGCGGCGTTGGAAGCGTAGCCTTTGCATTTCACACCGTAAGAGGCGATCTCCTCTTCGGTTTTCTTGGCGTTGTCGTCGATCACGAGGTCAGTGAAAGCGATGTTGGCGCCTTCCTGAGCAAATTTCACTGCGATAGCTTTGCCGATTCCACGGGCAGCGCCTGTGATAAGCGCCGTTTTTCCTTCAAGTAATTTCATGCTTAATATGCGTTATCGCCCCGATACGGGGCTTCTGTTGATTACAAAATTGGTTTGCGACTGCAAAGTTACAAAAAATTAATCATATAGCCATGTAGCCGCCGAAATGGTCGGCTCCTTTGACGGTTTTCATGCCTTATAGCCGGGAACCTGAGACCTAATGCCTAATGCCTAATGCCTGAGACCTAACGCCGGGTATCTGAAGCCTTTTGCTTAATGCCTAATGCCGGACGCCTGACGCTTCAGACCGGTTTCTCGGTGATGAAGCAGCCGCAGGAGTAGCCGCCGCCGAAGACCGTGAGGGCCACTTTCTCGCCCGGTTTCACCTGATCGGCAAACTGACAGAGCACGAGAGGTGCCGAAGCAGAGCCGGTGTTGCCGAGTGTCTCTATATTGTTGAAAAAGTCGTCCATAGGGCGGTCGAGCTGGTGGGCCACCTGAGCCACGATTCGTTTGTTGGCCTGGTGAGTGATCAGATGTCCCAGATCCGCGGGCTGCAGTCCTGACTCCTCGAGAGCCTTGTTGAGCGCGTAGATCATATAGCGACAGGCGTGGATGAAGACGTCGCGGCCGTCGGGCATCACTATGCCGTCCTCGCGCGGACGGAGCAGTACACCGTTGGGACCTTTGCCGAGATGGCCGAGACCCTCGGTGAAGATGCTGAGCACCTTCCAGTCGTTGGGCGCCACCTGCTCCTTTGAGACGAAGAAAGCCACAGCGGCGTCGCCCCAGAGATGTCCGCTCTTGGGATCGGCCTCGTTGGAATAGTAAGTGTTGTGCTCGCTGCAGATGATCAGGGCCTTGGTGGCTTTGCCGGCCTTGAAATAACAGTCCGCAATCTCCAGACCGTTGATGAAGGAGGAGCAGGCCGAAGTGGCGTAAACCACTTTGGCTCCGGCAATCCCGTAATGCTGCTGGGCCACATGACCGACGGTACCCACTGTGTCGTAAGCGGCGTAAGCGGCGCCCACGATAAGATCCACATCCTTAATGTCGTAAGGGAGGCGGGGCAGCGCGTCGTCGATGGCATCGATAGCCATAGTGAACTGGTTCTCGTCGGCGGCTGCCTTTGAGCGCGACACAATACCGGTGCGCTGAGTGATCCATTCGCTGGTCAGACCGTTGACTGCGAGGAAATAGTCATTGGTGATCCTACCTTCGGGGACGTAGGCTCCCATAGCGTTGATATACATCAAATATCTGTTTTAATTTACGTTACTGTTTGCCACGGTCGAGCACTCCGCGGAGCACTATCTCGTAGATCACATTCTTTACCGTGGCTTTGTCCATGCCCTGTTCAGCGAGGTTGTCACGGATGTAGGGCACGTCGAGACCGTGGACGGCATGCACCAGAATCACGGCAGTCTGCTTGGGGTCCTCCATGCGAAAGGCTCCCTTCACCATCCCTTCCTGAAGTATGCGGGTGAGTATCTCTATCTCGCGGGTGGAGATGATCTTTCGGGCGCGGTCAACCTTTCGGACATCGCGGAAGAAGCCGGCGCGGAGCGAACCGTTGCGGCTCACTATCTCGCGCATGGTCTCGAAACGGCAGTCTATATAGTCGCGCAGCTTCTGCTCGGGCGATATGGCACGCTGCTGTATCTCTTCGAGCCGGACCACGAGCTTGTTGGTCTCCCTCTCGATCACGGCATTGAAGATGTCGCGTTTGCTTTTGAAGTAGGTATAGACGGTGCGGCGTCCCTTGTCGGAGGCCGACGCTATATCGTTCATAGTGGTATTTTCCAGTCCTTTCCTTGCGAAAAGTTGCCGGGCAACCTCTATCAGTCTGTCGCGAGTCTTTAATACCATAGAGTGTGCGTTTACGGATTTCTCTGATTGTGAGACTGTTGGAAATTCAACCGTCAAAATCATTGCACAAAATCCGTTTCTTTGTGCGAAATTAGTCATTAAATCCGACACAGCCAAACGTTTCCATCTAATTTTTCTTAATTTCCCTATGATCCGCACATATGATCCTCCACATGATTCACCCTATGATTCCCCTGTGATGCTTCACAGCTGATACTTCACAGACGGAAATAAAAAACAGGACCCGCTGC
>SFOK01000110.1 GCA_004552395.1 Bacteroidales bacterium
AACGATCGAAAAATTCTTAGGAAAAGATTATAAGGTTATGTCCTCTATGGGACATATCCGCGACCTGCGCAAGAAGGATTTCAGTATCGAGGTGGACAAAAATTTCCAGCCCGACTACGAGATTCCGGCGGAGAAGAAAGAGCTTGTGCGCCAGCTGAAATCAGCTGCCAAGGATGCGGAGACCGTCTGGCTGGCTTCCGATGAGGACCGCGAGGGTGAGGCTATTGCATGGCATCTCTTCGAGGTGCTGGAGCTGAAGCCGGAGAATACCCGCCGCATCGTGTTCCACGAGATCACCAAGCCGGCTATCGTCCATGCCATAGAGAACCCGCGGGGCATCGACATAGACCGCGTCAATGCCCAACAGGCGCGCCGAGTGCTCGACCGCATCGTGGGTTTCGAACTCTCTCCGGTGCTCTGGCGCAAGATCAAACCGGCTCTTTCGGCCGGCCGCGTTCAGTCTGTGGCTGTGCGGCTGATCTGCGAGCGCGAGAAGGAGATCCGCGACTTCAAGAGCACGCCTTACTTCCGCGTCACAGCCGACTTCGCGGCTGCCGGAAGCGACGCCACTTTCAAAGGGGAACTCAACCGCAGGCTCGACTCTCACGACGACGCCATGGCCTTCATGCAGTCCTGCGGGCAGGCCCGTTTCCGCGTAGAAGACGTGAGTGTGAAGGCGCTCAAACGCCAGCCGGCACCGCCGTTCACCACTTCGACGCTGCAGCAGGAGGCTTCCCGCAAGCTCGGTTTCTCGGTCTCGCAGACCATGCGGGTGGCTCAGTCGCTCTATGAGGCCGGTCTCATCACCTATATGCGTACCGACTCGCTCAACCTCTCCGATCTGGCTCTGCGCGACATAGCCAAGACTGTGAGCACGCACTTCGGCACCGAATACACCAAGACCCGCCGCTACCACACCCAGTCTAAAGGGGCTCAGGAGGCTCACGAGGCTATCCGCCCGACATATATCGACCGTGAGAGCATAGAGGGCACGGCGCAGGAACAGAAGCTATATCAGCTCATCCGCTGCCGCACACTCGCCTCGCAGATGGCCGACGCTCTTCTTGATAAGACCAACATGGAGATATCCGTCTCGACACGTCCGGAGATCTTCCAGGCCACGGCAGAGACAGTCACCTTCCCCGGCTTCCTGAAAGCTTACGGCGACGGACTCGCCGACAAGATAGAGGCTCTCACGCTCCCCGATCTAGCCAAAGGGACCGAGCTTCAGGCCGCCGAGATCACGGCCTGTGAGCGTTTCACACAGGCTCCGGCCCGCTACAACGAGGGTTCGTTGGTGAAGAAGATGGAGGAGCTCGGCATAGGCCGACCGTCTACTTACGCTCCTACGATCTCGACTATCCAGAGCCGCGGCTATGTGGAGAAAGGCGAGAAAGAGGGCGAGAAACGCGAGTTTACTGTCATCAGCCTCGCCAAAGGGCAAATCTCTGAGCGTCAGGTCACTGAGAAGGCCGGATCAGACCGTGGCAAGCTCGTGCCCACCGACACCGGCATGATTGTGAACGACTTCCTGACTGAATATTTTCCGGATATTCTTGACTATAATTTCACAGCCCGCATAGAGGAGAAATTCGACGAAATAGCCGAAGGCAAACTGCAGTGGCAGCGCGAGATTTCCGACTTCTACGGAGACTTCCACCCGGATATAAAACGCATTTCGGATATGCGTATGGAGCACAAGGTAGGCGAGCGACAGCTCGGCATCGACCCCAAGACCGGTAAGCCCGTCTCGGTGAAGATAGGCCGTTTCGGACCGCTCGTGCAGATCGGCGACACCAACGACGAAGAGAAGCCTCAGTTCGCCTCGCTGCTCAAAGGACAGTCAGTGAGCACAATAACGCTCGAGGAAGCGCTGAAACTTTTCGAGCTGCCGCGCCGTGTGGGCGAGTTTGAGGGCAAGGTAATCACCACGTCCATAGGGCGATTCGGTCCGTATATCCGCCACGATTCCATGTTTGTGTCAATACCGAAGGAGCTGACTCCGCAAGGTATCACCGAAGAGGAAGCCATAGAGCTCATCAAGGCCAAACGGACAGCCGAAGCCGAGAAGAAAGTGAAGTCATTCCCCGAGATGCCCGGCCTTGAGGTGCTCAACGGCCGCTACGGTATCTATCTGGCCTACAAGCCGGAGGGAGCCCGTAAGGCGAAGAACTACAAGCTGCCCAAGGGTACCGACGGAGCCGCGCTCACCTTCGAGGAAGCCCGCGAGCTGATGGAGAAGCAGGACGCCGCGCCCGCCAAGCCCCGCGCCCGCCGCACCACCGCCGCCGCCAAGAAATAACCGGCCAGCCGAGGACCCGCTGAGGGTGAAGGACGCGGTGGGCGCTGGGAGCAGCGCCCCTACTGCCGTATCGGCCGTATCGGCGCCAATTTGGCCGAGAGACTGGCAGGCTGTTGGGGATGTCGCGGATTTTTTGTATCTTTGCAAGTTGAAACTTTTCTGAATCAAACGGCAACCTATATAGTGCGCCAATAGATATTCAATCAACGAATTATACAGTTCGCGAAAGGATATCAGTCAGCAAGTTATACAGTTTGCCAATAGATAATCAGTCAGCAACTTATGCAGTTCACCAAAAGATACAATCTGATCAATAATGTCACGGGATGGGGAGTGTTCCTTATCGCGCTCGTGACTTATTGGCTCACACTTGAGCCTACAGTCTCGTACTGGGACTGCGGAGAATTTATCTCGCAGGCCGACAAACTTGAGATCGGTCACCCGCCGGGAAACCCGATCTTCATGCTTACGGCGCGTTTCTTCTCGAACTTCGCGTTTGGGGATGCGTCGAAGGTGGCGCTGATGGTTAACGCCATGAGCGGCCTTCTGTCGGCACTCACAATCCTGCTTCTGTTCTGGACCATCACGCATTTAGCTACCCGTCTGCTCGTGCGGAATCACGACACGGCGACGATGTCGACGGCGAAGTATCTGGCGGTGATGGGCTCCGGAGTGGTAGGCGCGCTGGCTTATACCTGGAGCGACACGTTCTGGTTCTCGGCCGTTGAGGGCGAGGTCTACGCGTTCTCGTCGTTCTGTACGGCGCTGGTGTTCTGGCTCATACTGAAATGGGAGAACCGGGCCGATCAGCCTCATTCTGACCGCTACCTCATCCTAATAGCCTATGTGATAGGCGTTTCGATAGCCGTGCATCTGCTCAACCTGCTGTGTATCCCGGCTATCGTGCTGGTGTTTGCCTACAAGAAGTGGAAGAATCTGAACGCCACCAAGTCGCTGATAGCCTTGGCGGTGAGCTTCGCCATCATAGTATTGGTGCTCTTCGGCCTTGTGCCGGGATTCATCAAGGTGGCCGGCTGGTTCGAGCTACTGGCGGTGAACACGTTCGGCATGCCGTTTAACGCCGGTGTGATCATCTACACGATACTGACCGTGGGCTGCTTCGTGTGGGCGCTGCGCGAGCTGTATGTGCAGCGTTCGGCGCAGAAGATCCGTATCTCGTTCTGCCTGGGAGTGCTGCTGAGCGGCATACTCTTCATAGGCCATTCGTTCTGGCCGGGCGCCATACTTTTCGCCGCGCTTCTCTACTTCGTGTGGGGTTTCTTCAGGAAGAAACTGCCGGTACGCTGGCTCAACCTTGTGATGTGGAGCATCGCGGTGATCTTCATAGGCTACAGCTCTTACGCGCTGATACTGATCCGCGCTCACGCCAATCCGCCGCTGAACCAGAGCGCCCCCGACAATGTATTTGCTCTCTCCGGCTATCTGAACCGCGAACAGTACGGCGATGTGCCCCTGCTTTACGGCCCGACGTACCAGTCGTCGTACTATTACGACTTCTCCGACTACGGTGAGATCGACATAGACGGCGAAGGGACCACAGCGGCCTACCCCGACTATACGATGCGCTTCAAGAAGGGAGACCGCAAGTTGGCCAAGGGTGTGAAAGGCGCCGTGCCGGTATCGTACCACGATTATCTGTCGGCCGACGAGCGGGCGTCGAACGCGAGCCACGCACGTCGCGGCGGCGACTATTATGTGACAGCCGACTACAATGCCGAGAGCGAGTACACGCCCTCGATGAATATGCTGATGCCGCGCATCCACTCGCATGTGCCGAGCCACAAGCAGCAGTATGAGCTGTGGGTACCGTCGCTGGGATCGCCCGAGCATGAGAAGACCGAGATCATGGCTTACAACAAGACCACGAAGAAGGATGAGCCAATGATCGAGCTGAGCAGCGAGAGTCTGAAATACAACGAATATACGGGAGAATACAACTTCACCAACACCATGAAGGCGGTCAAGCCGACGTTCATGGAGAATCTGGAGTTCTTCTTCTCGTATCAGCTGAACCACATGTACTGGCGCTACTTCCTGTGGAACTTCGCGGGACGCCAGAACGATGTGAACAACCAGCAGGGAGAGAAAGATTTAGGCAACTGGATCACCGGCTACCCCTTCCTGGACAATCCGCGTCTGGGTGACCAGAGCCTCCTTCCCGACGACCTCGGCAAGGATAATCCCGGCCACAACGTGTTCTACTGTCTGCCTCTGATACTGGGTCTGCTGGGTCTGTTTTGGCAGGCGTTCAAGGGGCGCACCGGCATAGAGCAGTTCTGGGTGGTATTCTTCCTGTTCTTCATGACGGGTATCGCGATAGTGCTCTATCTGAATCAGCCTCCGCTGCAGCCGCGCGAGCGAGATTATGCGTTTGCAGGCTCGTTCTACGCGTTTGCGATCTGGATAGGCTTAGGTGTGGCAGCCCTCTGGCGCGGCATACTGCGACTGCTCGACTATATCGACAAGAACAACGCCAAGAAACCCGGCGCAACAACTGCCGCAGGTAAGGGAGCTGTCGCTCCGGCCACGGCCGCCGCTACAGGTGCCGCTGCTCCCGGCGCTGTTGCTCCTGTCGCTCCGGCCACGGCTGAGGGCGGCAAGAAGCGGGCTCAGAGGTCGCTGTATGCAGCCATAGCGGCATGTGCGCTCGGCATCATAGTGCCGCTGCAGATGGTGTCTCAGACCTGGGACGACCACGACCGCTCGGGCCGCTACGCCGCGCTCGACTTCGCCCGCAACTATCTGGAGAGCCTTGAGCCGAACGCCATACTGTTCTGCAACGGCGACAACGACACCTTCCCGCTCTGGTATGCACAGGAGGTCGAGGGTGTCCGTCCCGATGTGAAAGTGGTGAACCTGAGTTATCTGCAGAGCGACTGGTACGCCAACCAGCAGCGTCTGATGACGAACAAGGCGCCCGGCATCAAGTTCACAGCCACACCGGCCGACATAGCATACGGCCGCCGCGAGATGGTGATAGTGAACACCGGAACCGACACTACGAAGCCGACCGACCTGATCAGCGCACTGAAGGCAATCTACTCGCCCGCCGCCAAAGGCAACGTGTACGGATATGTGGATGTGCCGTTTGCGAACACCTACATACCTGTGGACCGCGCCGCAGTGATGAAGCGCGGCCTCTACAATCCGGAGTATCCGGATATGATCGAGGACTTTATCCCCGTGGACTTCAGCCAGATAAGCGGCGGACAGGTATCGCAGAGCCAGCTTATGATGCTCGACATCATAGCCACCAACGCGGCGAACGGATGGGAGCGGCCGATATACTGGGCCGGCACCGTAGGCGC